>NZ_JBFUBH010000006.1:0-269199 GCF_056405855.1 Pararhizobium sp. P1_E7
CCACTGTGGTGACCGCCGGCACACTGTTCTGGATCTCCTATTCCGAAGTCAAACGCCGCAGCGTCGACGAGATGAATGCCACCGCAGCACTGACGGCCGCCGACCTGAAATCGCAGCTGACGCAAGGCCTCCAGCTCGTTTCCACCTTTCAGAGCGTTTTTTCAGCGCTCGAAATATCCGGAGCGGCAAACCGCACCTCGGCCGATGCGATGATGAAGAAGGCGCTCGAGGACAGCCCCTTTGCGCTCGGTGTCTGGAGCGGCTGGGAGCCGAACGCCTTTGACGGCAAGGATGCAGATTATGTCACCAAGCCGGGCCATGACGCGACCGGCCGTTATGTTCCTTACTGGGTCCGTTCGGGCGGCAAGATCGATGTGACGCCGCTCACGGACTATGACAAGCCCGGCCCCGGCGACTACTACCAGCTGCCTTTCAAGGCGCAGAAGATGGTCGTGATCGAGCCCTATAAATATGCGGTCGATGGCAAGGACGTGATGATGACTACGCTGGTCGGTCCCGTCACCGTCGATGGCAAGCCGCTCGGCGTCACCGGCATCGACATTGCGCTCGACAGCCTGACATCGAAGCTTGCCGAAATGAAACCGCTCGGCGACGGCAATGTGGCACTCGTTTCCCAGGGCGGAAACTTCCTCAGCCACGTCGATGCCGCCAATCTTGGCAAGAGCTTCAAGGATAGCAGCGTCGATGCCGCCGCCTGGCAGCAGATGATCGACAATCCCGGCAAGCCGGTCGAAACGGCCGGCGCGGACGGGGTGGATTTTCTCTCCATCGCCGTTCCCGTTCAGCTCCTTCCCGACACGTCCTGGTACGCGATCGTCTCCGTTCCGAAGGCGACCGTGTTTGCCTATCTGACGCATATGGCCTGGATATCCGTCATCATTATCGCCGTTGCCTCGGTGCTCCTCGTTTTGCTCGGCGTGCTGATCTCCAATCGCTTCCGCCGCCGTCTTCAAGCCATCGTCAATGCAACCGGCGAAATCGCGAGGGGCAACACCGGCATTGTCATTGCCGATGCGGAGCGCAACGACGAGATCGGCGGCATGGCCCGGTCGCTCGCCATTTTGCGCGACGCGACGATCGCCAAGCAGCGTCTGGAGACCGAAGCGGAAGAGACCCGCACGCTCAGCGAAGAAGAACGCCAGCGCCGCGCCGCCGAGACCCAGGAAAACGAGCGCCAAATGCGCTTTGCCGTCACCGAGCTCGGCACGGGCCTGCAGCGGCTCGCCGATGGCGACGTGACCTTCCGGCTGATGACGCCGTTCATCGGCTCGCTCGATGCCCTGCGTGAAGACTTCAACAGTTCGATGAGTACCCTGCAGCAGACCTTGCAATCGGTCGGCAACAATGCGCTGGGCATTCAGGCTGGCTCCGCTGAAATCCGGTCCTCGGCCGACGATCTTGCCAAGCGGACGGAACAACAGGCGGCCTCCGTCGAAGAGACGGCGGCAGCGCTGGACGAGATCACCGCCTCGGTGCGCGATTCGACGGTGCGGGCCGAAGAGGCAGGCCAGCTGGTTGCCAAGGCGAAGTCCGGCGCGCAGACATCGAGCACCGTCGTCAAGAGCGCCATCGATGCCGTCGGCCAGATCGAAACGTCCTCGCAGGAAATCTCAAGCATCATCGGTGTCATCGATGAAATTGCGTTCCAGACCAACCTTCTTGCCCTGAACGCCGGTGTCGAAGCCGCGCGTGCAGGCGATGCCGGCAAGGGGTTTGCCGTCGTCGCTCAGGAAGTGCGCGAACTGGCGCAGCGCTCTGCCAATGCAGCCAAAGAGATCAAGGCGCTGATTTCGAAATCGGGCCAGCAGGTCAAGACCGGTGTCGAACTGGTCGGCCAGGCCGGCAAGGCGCTGGAAGTGATCGTTCACGAGGTCGATGAGATCAACCTGCGTGTGTCCTCCATCGTCGAGGCGGCGCGTGAACAGTCGATCGGGCTCAACGACATCAACCGTGCCGTCAACGTCATGGATCAGGGCACGCAGCAGAATGCAGCCATGGTCGAGGAATCGACCGCCGCCAGCCACACGCTTGCCGCCGAGGCCTCGGCTCTGACGGCGCTCCTGTCGAACTTCAGGCTCGGAGAAGCGTCGCAGGCAAACGTCAGCCGCGTCGCCATGGACGCCGGGATGCATCGGGCGCCATCCGCCCCCGTGCGCAGTTCCTCCCTGTCGAAACCGGGTATCCGGCCTGCATCCGGCATCACACCGGCTGTCCAATCGCCGGCGCGGTCGCTGGGGCAAAAACTTGCCGGTGCGTTCCAGGCGAATGGCGCAGCCGCTGCTGCCCCGTCGAATGACGGCTGGGACGAATTTTGAGCCAAAGCAAGGGCGCCGTCTGCAGGCGCCCTTGTCGCAAAATCCGGCAATGCCGAAAGTTGAACAACGCAACTGCACAATAAGTAATCGGGGACGATGCTGCAGTGCGAAGCGGTCAGGCGGAAAACCGGTGTTTTCAGGCGTTTTCTGAAACTGGCACGCTTCCTGCTTTGTAAATGGCATGTCCAGAGGGGACTATAATAAAACGGCGCCCAAGAAGGTCGCGACAGAAAAGGCCGCTTTCAGCCAGAGGTGATCCCGGATGTACGGACACCACCCGGCAGAGAGCGGCCTTTCCTTTTGCGCCGGTTTTTCTCTTCCGCCGCATTGGCGAAACACTCCGGCTCGATTATCTAAATACCAGCGCATCGCACACAGACGAGACAGCAGGGCAAACCAGCCGCGCTGGCGGCAGGAGTGAATAACATGACCGACGTGACCAAGGAACAGGTTCTCGACAAACTCAGAGGCATTCGCGGACCGGATATGGACGGCAATATCGTCGATATGGGGCTGGTCTCGGATGTCTTCATCTCCGATTCCAAGGTCTATTTCTCGATCACCGTGCCGGCCGAGCGGGCCCGTGAGCTCGATCCCCTTCGTGCTGCAGCCGAACGGGTGGTCAAGGATATTCCGGGCGTCAAGGGCGCGATGGTAGCGCTGACGGCCGACAGGAAGGGTGTCTCGTCTTCGGCGCCGGTTCAACGTCCTGCCGCCGCACCGTCCCAGCCCGGTCATGCCGGCCATTCCCATGCGGGCCACAGCCACGCACCTGCGCCGACGGCGCAGCGGACGCCGACGGCTGCGGCGAAAGCCGGTATTCCGGGCGTCGGCGCGATCATCGCCGTTGCCTCCGGCAAGGGCGGCGTCGGCAAATCAACGACCTCGGTCAACCTTGCCCTGGCGCTGAAGGCCAACGGCCTGCGCGTCGGCATTCTCGATGCCGATATCTACGGCCCGTCGATGCCGCGCCTTTTGAAAATTTCCGGCCGGCCGCAGCAGATCGAAGGCCGGATGATCCGGCCGATGGAGAATTATGGCCTGAAGGTCATGTCGATGGGGTTTCTCGTCGATGAGGAAGTCGCGATGATCTGGCGCGGGCCGATGATCCAGTCGGCGCTGTTGCAGATGCTGCGCGAGGTTGCCTGGGGCGATCTCGACGTGCTGGTCGTCGATATGCCGCCAGGCACCGGCGATGCGCAGCTGACCATGGCCCAGCAGGTGCCGCTGGCCGGCGCCGTCATCGTCTCGACACCCCAGGACCTGGCGCTGATCGACGCCCGCAAGGGGCTTGCCATGTTCCGCAAGGTCGAGGTGCCGGTGCTCGGCATCATCGAGAACATGAGCTATTTCATCGCTCCGGATACCGGTGCCCGCTACGATATTTTCGGCCATGGCGGTGCCCGCAAGGAGGCCGAGCGTATCGGCGTGCCGTTCCTCGGGGAAGTGCCGCTGACCATGGGCATCCGTGAAACGTCCGACGCGGGGACGCCGGTCGTTGCGTCGGAGCCTGACAGCGAGATCGCCCGGGTCTATCGCGATATCGCAACGAAGGTCTGGGAGCAGATCGGCGCTCATCAGGGAGACAAGGCCCGGGCCATGCCGAACATCGTGTTCGAGTAAGCTGCCCGGAAACGGATTGCCCTTCTGTGGCCGGGGTTGGCCACCTGAAAATTCGGGGCAGGCATGCGCGCTGTTGACATTCAACCGGCGAGCGTCGTTAAGTCTTTAGGCGACATTGTGGCGCTTTGCCACTTTCTGCATTGATTTTGAGTGTGCCTTGTTCCATATGCCTCCCCGCATCCGCAAGGCTGCACCAGCGGTGCTGCCCTCCGTCGGGCTCCGCATGACCGTGATGACCGTTTGAGGGTTTGTCGTAAACGACGAGAGTTTCCATATGGACCTGCCGCGCGCAGCTTTGATTTCATCCAGCCGGTTTTTTCCGGTTCGCCCAAGCCTGGTTTCCGCTGTCGCATCTCGTCATGACGTTGCGATGGTCGCCCATGCGCGTATCGGCGATGCCCATGCAAAGGCCGCGGAATGATTACTGCCTATCGTGACAATGGAGAAGCCGTCGTCATCAGCGCGGCGGCGCCGCCTGCGTCCCTGCCATCCGATGTCGTGTGGATCGATATGTTGCGCCCGGACAAGGCGGAGGATCTGCTGGTCGAAAGCTTCCTCGGCATCGAGGTGCCGACACGGGACGACCTGAAGGATATCGAACCCTCCAGCCGCCTTTACACGGCCAGGGACGCGGTGTTCATGACCGCGTCGCTGGTCTGCAAGGCCGAAAGCGGACAGCCGGAACTGGCCGATGTCGCCTTCGTGCTGGCAAGGGGCCTTTTGATCACCGTCCGCTATGATGAGCCAAAGGCCTTTGACCTTTTCACGGCGGCGATGCACCGCATCCCGGGCGGTTGCGCCAATGGGACTGTCCTGGCGACGCGGCTGTTTGAGACCATCGTCGATCGCACGGCGGAAATCCTGGAGATTGCCGTTGCCCGGATCGACGGCCTGTCGTTGCAGGTTTTCGGCGATCGTCCCGTCGGCAAGCGCCGCCCGCCGCATTATCTCGAAGC
Source organism: Pararhizobium sp. P1_E7 (assembly GCF_056405855.1). NCBI lineage: Bacteria > Pseudomonadati > Pseudomonadota > Alphaproteobacteria > Hyphomicrobiales > Rhizobiaceae > Pararhizobium > Pararhizobium sp. P1_E7. Next base: position 4,916 of record NZ_JBFUBH010000006.1, read on the forward strand.
CAAGCTGATGGACGTGGCGTCGCATCACAGGCTGGTGGCCAAGACCCGAGACAGCCTTGCCTCGCTCTCCCGCGTCCTGACGTTTCTCTATACCGTCCCCTCGGTGCAGGAAAACAGGGACACCAAGGAACTCTGCCGGACAGTGTCGCGCGATATTCAGTCGCTGTCGGAGCATGCCTCGTTCATCTCGGGAAACATCACCTTCCTTCTGGATGCTTCGCTTGGGCTGATCAACGTCGAACAGAACGCCATCATCAAGATTTTCTCGATCGCGGCCGTCGTCTTTCTGCCGCCGACCCTGGTCGCCTCGCTTTACGGTATGAATTTCGATTTCATGCCGGAACTGAAATGGACGTTTGGTTATCCCATGGCTGTCGTCGGCATGGTGATTTCGGCCATCGTTCCCTACTATTTCTTTCGCTGGAAAGGCTGGCTTTAAAGGCCGGAAATATTCAGATGTCCCATACGGTAGCTACCCCTGGAACACCCGACAAGGAATTGCGCAAGTTTCTGCTTCTTGTGCTCGGCTCGGTCGGCGTCGTTTACGGCGATATTGGAACGAGCCCGCTCTATGCGTTCCGTGAGGCGCTGCGCCCGGTCGCCGCCGACGGTGTCTCGCGATTCGAAGTCATCGGCCTGATCTCGCTGATGATCTGGACGTTGACGATCATCGTGACGCTGAAATACGTGCTGTTCCTGCTGCGCGCCGATAACCATGGCGAAGGTGGAACGCTGTCGCTTCTGGCCCTTCTGATGAAGGCGGGCAGTGGGCATGCGTCCCGGCTTTTCTTCATGGGGATCGCAGGTGCCGCCCTGTTTATCGGTGACGCGATGATCACGCCGGCCCTTTCCGTCCTTTCCGCCGTGGAAGGCCTGAAACTGGTGACGCCGGCGCTTTCCGATTATGTCGTGCCGATTTCGGTGATCATTATGCTGTTGCTTTTCGCCGTCCAGTCGAAGGGCACCGCTGCGGTATCGAATTTCTTCGGGCCGATTACCGTCGTCTGGTTCCTCGTCATGGGAGCTGCTGGCATCAACCACATTCGCGACGATTTCGGTATCCTCTCGGCCTTCAATCCTTGGTATGCGGTCCACTTCCTGTTCAATGCCGGTTACGTCGGCATTGTTGTTCTCGGGGCTGTGTTCCTGACGGTGACAGGTGCAGAGGCGCTCTACGCCGATCTTGGACATTTCGGCCGCAGGCCCATCCAATGGGCCTGGATTTGTCTGGTCTTTCCGGCACTGGCTCTCAACTATCTCGGCCAGGGCGCGCTTGTCCTCAAGCATCCCGAAGCCATGTCCGATCCGTTCTTTCTGATGTTTCCGGAATGGTCGTTGCTGCCGGTCGTCATCCTCGCCACCGCGGCGACGATCATTGCCAGCCAGGCAGTCATCACCGGCGCATTCTCCCTGACGCGTCAGGCGATCCATCTCGGTTTCCTGCCGCGCATGGCAATCTTCCATACGTCCGAGACCCAGACGGGCCAAATCTATCTTCCCAACGTCAACACGCTGCTGCTGTTCGGGGTCATTACGCTGGTCTTCGTGTTCGGCTCGTCGGAATCGCTGGCGACCGCCTACGGTATTTCCGTTACCGGCGCGATGGTCGTCACGACCCTGCTCGCCTTCGAATTTGTTCGCCTGCGGTGGAAATGGCCGCTCTATGCCGCTTGCCTGGTGCTGTTGCCGCTGCTCGCGCTCGAACTGGTCTTCCTGGGCGCCAATCTTTTGAAGATTCACGACGGCGGCTATGTCCCGGTGATGATCGCAGCCACCTTCGTCGTCGTCATGTGGACCTGGAAGCGCGGCACGAAGATCCTGCATGACAAGACCCGGCATACGGATATTCCGCTCGCCTCCTTCGTCAAGTCGATCGAGCGCAAGAGCGAGCATGCGCCAGTCTCGGTGCCGGGTACCGCCATCTTCCTCACCAGCGATCCGGAATCGACGCCCGCGGCATTGCTGCACAACATCAAGCACAATCACGTCCTGCATGCGCAGAACTTCATTCTGACGATCCGCACGCTCAATACACCGGTGGTGGCCAAGGACCAGCGCGTTAGCGCCAGCAGCCTGTCTGAACGCTTCAGCCTGCTGGAAATGCGCTTCGGCTACATGGAGACCCAGAACGTCTCGCAGGCGCTTGGCCTGTTCAGGAAGACCGGGTTGAAATTCGACATCATGTCGACCTCGTTCTATCTGGGGCGCCGCAAGCTGGTGCCGGATGCGCAATCTGGCATGCCGCACTGGCAGGACAGGCTGTTCATCGGCCTTGCCAATGCCGCCATCGACCCTTCGGACTATTTCCGCCTGCCGACCAACCGCGTGGTGGAACTGGGTTCGCACGTCATCATCTGACCCGCCGATCTTGCGATAACGCCTCCTGCGCCGCCGCGCGGGAGGCGTTTTTCGTCGTGCCCTCCCGCATTCGCGGCAGGGGGCATTAACCAACCATCAAGGTTAATGCTTCATTGTCAGGACAGTTGAAGCGTTAACCGCGCACTTGAGCGCGACGTGACCGCTTGTCCGATTCACTTCCGCGGGAAAAGGCGTTCCGGGTGTTTTTTGCCGGATGCATGCCCGCGTCTGCCAGTGCGTGGAGTCCGGTTGGTGCGTAAGAGTACTGTGTTGCGTCTCAGGTCCCGTTTGTCGCCCGCGCGCTGGACCGCTCCCCTGATGCTTGGCATCGGCCTTTTTGCCGGTTTTCCCTCGGCTCCCGCCCATTCCGATCTTGCAACCTTCCTGTCCGGCATCAATCGCGGTGGCGAGCGCTGGCGCATGCACATGACGCGCTCTCCCGCCGGATCGCTGCATGAGGTCGAGATGGTCTTCAACGATCCGCTCATCACCGGTGCGATCGGCGACGGGGCAGGGATCGACATGCCGGGCGGCGGCAAGGTCTCGCTGACGGCCGAACAGAAGCAGGCTGATCCACGCACGGACGAAGACCGGGTGAACCGCAAGGAAAAGAAAGGCCGTATCATCGCCGTTGCGCCGGTGACGCCGCCGAAGGATTTTACCGCAGGCTCGATCCTTGAACGCACCAGTTCGCTCACCGATCCGCTGTTTGATGCCAAGGAGCGGATGGTGTTTTCCAAGCCTGAGATCAAGGGCAAGGAAATCAAGATCGCCATGGCCTTCTATAAGAAAAAGGCCCCGAAGACTGATCCCGGCATGTCGCCAATGCTGGCAAGCCTGGTCACCAACCCGTCCGCCGATATCCTTGCCACGGCCTATGCGCCCGCCGAGCCGGATTATGCCCGCCAGTCGCCTTTCGATTCGATCCTGCGCGAAGACAAGGCCGGCGGCCGCTTCATTCCCGACATCTCGCCGCAAGACCATGCCTGGGCGGCCAATCCGCTGCCTGCCTCCGTCTTTTCCGAGGCGGAACAGAAATGCCTGACCTCGGGCATCTATTTCGAATCGCGCGGCGAAACGTTGAAGGGCCAGGCGGCAGTCGCACAGGTCATTCTCAATCGCGTTCGCAATCCCGCTTACCCATCGACGATCTGCGAGGTCGTTTATCAGAACAAGGGCTGGTACAATCGCTGCCAGTTCTCGTTTGCCTGCGACCGGATCCCCGACATCGTCTGGTCGCGCTCCGCCTGGCTGACGGCCAAGGAAATCGCCCTTGCGGTCACGGCCGGCAAGATCTGGTTCCCTGAAGTCGGCTCGGCGACGCATTATCATGCGACCTATGTCAAACCTGACTGGGGTCCGACGATGAAGCGGGTCTCCAAGATCGGCAAGCACATCTTCTACCGCACCTATGGCGGCGGATGGAGCTGACAACGCTGCCGATTGCCAGTTGCCGGGCCGTCATGGTCCTTTAAGGTTCCGGCAAAGCCCGCGGGTGATTCCCGACGAATCCGCCAAAGGCTTCGCTTGAATCTCATAAGGCAATGTTTTTATTCAATAATATTGTGGCCTAACAAGGCCTTTTGGTGCCTTGACTATGCTGGCCCCTAAAACTATGTTGCGGCCGACTTCAGAACGGGCCGAGCGGTGGCTTCAAATCCGGCCTTTGTATGACCAAGCTCATGGTTTATCACCGTGACAGGCAGCAAAAGGGAGGATGCCACATGACGGACAACCGGAAAGAGGGTCTGGAAGACCGGCTGAAACGCCTCGGTTCCGAGTTGTCTGAAAAGCGCAAGGACGATCCGAAATACGCTGCGGACGAAGCGCGCGCTGCGCAGAACCGCAAGGGCTATCAGGTCGCCGTGAAGCTTTCGAGCGAATTTGTGGCGGCGATCATTGTCGGTGCACTTCTGGGCTATCTTTTGGACCATTTTGCGGGTACAGGGCCGTGGGGGATGATAGTGCTTCTCCTGCTTGGTTTTTGTGCCGGTGTGCTGAACGTCCTGCGTTCGGCGGGCATGGTGGCAGCGCCTCACCCCGCGGATCAGCTGGRCAAGGGCATCAAGGACAAGAGTGACGACGCGTAAAAGCGCTGTTGTCGCAGGTTGAAATATCCGCCATTCGGCGAATAAGTAACGAGAGAGAGCGGCTGTGGCAGGCGATAAGGTAGATCCGGTACACCAGTTTGTGGTCAACAAGATCGTTCCGATCGAAATTGGCGGTATTGATTTCTCTTTCACCAATGCATCGCTGTTCATGTTCGCGACGCTCGCCGTCGCCACGGCATTCCTCTACTTCACGACGTCGACGCGCAGCCTGGTTCCCGGCCGCATGCAGTCCGTCTCGGAGATTTCCTACGAATTCATCGCCTCGATGCTGCGCGAAGGCGCAGGCTCCCACGGCATGAAATTCTTCCCGATGGTGTTCTCGCTGTTCATGTTCATCCTGACAGCAAACATGCTCGGCATGGTTCCCTACTTTTTCACCGTAACCAGCCAGATCATCGTGACCTTTGCGCTTGCGCTCTTCGTCATCGGTACTGTTCTGTTCTACGGTTTCTATAAGCACGGCCTTGGCTTCCTCAATGTGTTCGTGCCCTCTGGCGTACCCGGTATCCTTCTGCCTTTGGTTATTGCAATCGAAGTGATCTCCTTCCTGTCCCGCCCGATCAGCCTTTCCGTTCGTCTCTTCGCGAACATGCTGGCCGGCCATATCACGCTGAAAGTGTTCGCAGGCTTCGTCGCCTCGCTCGGAACCCTCGGCGCGCTGGGTATCGGTGGTGCGATCCTTCCGCTCATCATGACCGTGGCCCTTACGGGTCTCGAATTCCTCGTATCCTTCCTCCAGGCCTATGTCTTTGCGGTGCTGACTTGCATGTACCTCAACGACGCAGTGCATCCGGGTGGCCACTAAGGAATAAAGTCGTGGGGCTTTCCCGCTCCGGATCGTTACCCGGTCCTGATCGGCGAAAGTGCCAAAGTTAGCCGCAACAACCATTTCGAAGGAGAAAATCATGGAAGCGGAAGCAGCAAAGTACATCGGCGCAGGTCTCGCTTGCCTCGGTATGGCCGGCACGGCTCTCGGCCTCGGCAACATTTTCGGTAGCTACCTGTCGGGCGCCCTGCGCAACCCGTCGGCAGCAGACAGCCAGTTCGGCCGTCTCGTATTCGGCTTCGCCGTTACGGAAGCTCTGGGCATCTTCTCGCTGCTCGTAGCGCTGCTGCTCCTTTTCGCCGTCTAAGATCGGCTTGAAGGCAGGGTCGCGGTTTTAGGCCGCGGCCCGCATCTTTTCTGAATGCACCTGGAGGTGAGCATGTTTGTGACCGCGGCATACGCCCAGTCAACTACCACCGAAGGCGCAGAGACCCACGACGCMGCTGCCGGCGAGGTCCACACCGAAACCGGTGTAGCCCATGAAGGCGGACATGGCTCGGGAGTGTTCCCGCCCTTCGATTCTTCGACATTTGCATCGCAGCTGCTCTGGCTGGCGATTACCTTCGGTCTTTTCTACCTTCTGATGTCGAAGGTCGTCATGCCGCGCATCGGTAGCGTTCTCGAAACGCGCAATGACACGATCGCACGCGACCTCGACGATGCCGCACGCTCGAAGGCCGAGGCGGACGCCGCCATTGCCGCCTATGAGCAGGAACTGGCCGCTGCCAAGGCCAAGGGCAACGCGATCGCCTCCGAGGCGCGCGAAGCTGCAAAGGCAAAGGCAACTGCCGATCGCACCGCGGTCGAAGCCAGCCTGAACAACAAGATTTCCGCTGCCGAAGCCCGCATCGCCGATATCAAGACGAAGGCGCTGGCTGACGTTGGCGCGATCGCCGAGGAAACTGCGACCGCCGTTGTCGAGCAGTTGATCGGTGGCAAAGTATCGAAGGCCGAGATCGCATCCGCGGTCAAGGCATCGGCGAAGTAAGGAGAGCATCATGGATATGACCTCACTGGCCACATTCTGGGCCACAGTCGGCTTGGTGCTTTTCCTCGCTCTTATCGTCTACCTCAAGGTTCCGGGCATGCTGGCAAAGTCGCTCGACGCGCGCGCCGGCCGCATCACCAACGAACTGGCTGAAGCCAAGCGCCTGCGCGCAGAAGCGCAAGCCCTGCTTGTCGAATACCAGCGCAAGCGCAAGGAAGCCGAAGCTGAAGCCGCCAACATCGTTGCCGCTGCCGAACGCGAAGCCGAAATGCTGACCGCCGAGGCCAAGCAGAAGACCGACGAATTCGTCGCCCGCCGCACGGCGCTGTCGGAACAGAAGATCAAGCAGGCCGAAACCGACGCCATCAATTCGGTTCGCGCCACCGCCGTCGATATCGCCATTGCTGCCGCTGAAAGCGTCATCACGGCAAAGTCGGACGCAGCCACTCAAGCGGCTTTGTTCACCAAGGCGATCAGCGACGTGAAGACCCGCCTGAACTGACCGATTGTTCACACGGAATTATAAAAAAGGCTGGCTTGCGCCGGCCTTTTTTGTGTCTGGCATTTTTGTGTCTGTCGCTGGGAATGTAACTGTTCGCGTGTGGCAGTCGGGCGAAGCGAGCCCGCCGCCCTCTCTATTCCCTGCCGAAATTCCTTCCGGCAGAATGCTTCCGTTTAAAGATGAAGCGCTCTTAGTTGTCCGTGCTCGCCGTCGGGGCCATCGTCAGGCAGGCCTGCTCGAACTCCTGCATTGTCTCCGGGCTGTTGTCGCCAGGAAGGACGGCGTCGGTCGCCATGTTCGCCGCATCAACCGGCGTCTCGTCGTCATAGACGAACGACTGGATGTAATAGGCAAGTCCGCCCTTCCAAACCTTCCGGCCGTCGATATCCTTGCAGCTATAGGCCGTCTGCAGATCTGACTGCAGGGCATCCGCGGTCGGCTCTGGCGTAGCGGGAATGCCGGCCGCTGTGGCGGCGATGAGGATCAGCCCAAAAAGCACGGTTCGAACCTTTCACGGAATCGCGGGTAGATATTGATTTTCACTTTATAACCCGCCTGCTCTTCCGTTTGTTACCTGTGGCACGCCGCACACAAGAAAAACCGCAGCTGTGTCTTTGCCGTCAATGGCCGGTATATCTAACGCAGGGCCAAGCACAGTTGTTCCGAAGAATGCGGTCCGGTCGTTCCGTCGGCTACTCTTCATCGACTATTTCAGCGCCGTCCTGGCGCAGCGGCCGGAAACTCATGCGATGCAGCGGGCAGGGGCCGTGAGCATCGATGGCGTTGCGATGGCGCTTGGTGGCATAGCCCGCATGCGTGGCAAATCCGTAGGCGGGGAAAACCAGGCCGGCGCGGGTCATCATCCGGTCGCGCGCCACCTTGGCGATGATCGAGGCGGCAGCGATCGACAGCGAGCGTGCGTCACCCTTGACGACGGCCTTGCCCAGACAGGCAAGGCCCGGCGGCACGTCGCGGCCGTCGGCGAGCACCAGCGCCGGCCGCACGCAAAGGCCGTGGACGGCCCTGCGCATCGCATCGAGGCTTGCCTTTCGGATATCCGTATCATCGATCCTTCCGGCCGCAGACGAGGCAATGGAGACGATCGATGACGACAGGATGATATCGAACAGTTCCTCGCGGCGGGCGATCGACAGCTGTTTGCTGTCGTTCAGCCCTTCAGGAATATTGTCCGGATCAAGGATGACGGCGGCGGCAACGACCGGTCCGGCCAGCGGCCCGCGCCCGGCTTCATCGGTGCCTGCGACCGGCCAGAGCCCGTCGCGCCGCCCAGCCAGCTCGAAGCTGAAATCTGGGCCCTCGACAGTCTCGAATAGAAAGGGGGAATCGGGCGGTGCGCGTCGTGACATGCGGCGAAACTCGCACACAAGCCCGATTCCCTGCAAGTCCCGTGGCAATGAGGCGGTTGCCGCAGGATGACCGATCCTGCCCCGGGGCAGAAGCAGCATCGGTATTCCAATCTCCGGGATTGTCCCGGGGAAATTATGCAGCTGATCAAAGCGCTACAGCAGCGACAGCTGAACGCCGGTTCCAAGCGGCGGGACGAAAAGATCGCAATTCAGCGACCGTCTGGCGGCATTCAGTTCCAGCCGCTTGGCCGCCAGCTCGAAGCGGCGGCCGATCTGCCAGGCATAGGGGCCAGCGCCCTTCATGCGCTTGCCGAACTCGGCGTCGTAATCCTTGCCGCCGCGCATCGAACGGACCAGAGACATGACATGGCGGTAACGGTCCGGATAGTTTCTGAGAAGCCAGTCGCGAAACAGCGGGCTGACTTCGATCGGCAGGCGCAAAAGCACGTAACTCGCGCTCGTCGCTCCGGCCGTCTTGCCGGCATCCAGCACCCGCTCGATCTCGTGGTCGTTGAGCGCCGGAACGACCGGCGCCATCATCACCGTTGCCGGAATGCCGGCTTCGGACAATGCCTTAATCGCTTCCAGCCGCTTGGACGGTGTCGAGGCGCGCGGCTCCATCAACCGCGCGAGCTTGCGATCGAGCGTCGTCACCGACAGGCCGACCTTCGCCAGGCCTTTTTCGGCCATCGGCGCCAGGATATCGATGTCGCGCATGACCATCGCCGACTTGGTGACGATCATGACGGGATGATCGGCGGCTTTGAGCACTTCGAGGATCTGGCGCATGATCCGCCATTCCTTTTCGATCGGCTGGTAGGGGTCGGTATTGGTGCCGATCGCGATCGGGCGTGCCTTGTAGCCGGGCTTGGCCAGTTCGCGCTCCAGAAGCTTTGCCGCGTCCGGCTTGGCAAACAGCTTCGCCTCGAAATCGAGCCCCGGCGACAGGCCCATATAGGCGTGGGTCGGCCGGGCGAAGCAATAGATGCAACCATGCTCGCATCCCCGGTAAGGATTGACGGAGCGGTCGAACGGGATGTCGGGCGAATCGTTGCGGCTGATGATCGAGCGGGGTTTTTCGATCTGAACCTCGGTCTTGAAGACCGGCAGATCCTCCAGAGAGTTCCAGCCATCGTCTTCGAGTTGCCGGGATACGGGTTCGAAACGGCCGGATGAATTGATCGCAGCCCCCCGGCCGCGCCTGCGGTCGATCTCGATGCGCAGCCCGGATCCGGCAATCATCGCTTCGGCCATATCTGCCGTGTTGGCAGGCGCCAAAGCGCCCTGCCTGATCTGAGACAGCTCGTTCATGGGTTTCTCCGGGGATTGCCGTTACGGGCCTTCCGATATTTGCTGATTATTTTCCTATCGTGAAAAAGAGAACAATGCAAGAACAAAATGAAAGTATGGCCTTGGTTATCGCGTCGGCGGCGTCGCGGTGACGGTCCATCCCTTGCTGCTTCGCCCCCGCATTCATCATGAATGGAAAGTTAATCGCTGCGAGACGAAGGGCTTGTGGAAAATCCGTGTGCAATGCGGTAAGGACGGCAATGCTGACGATCATCACAGAAACCCGCAACAACGAGGCAGAACTGGCGCAGACGCTGTCGGCGCTGGTGGCGGGTGCCGTGGAAGGTCTGGTCAGCGACGTGATCATTTTGGATCACGGCTCGAAGGACGGTTCCAGCCGCGTCGCAGACGCCGCCGGAGCGCGTTTCTGCACGAGCTGGGATATGGCGGACATCGTCCGCTCCGCGCGCGGCGATTGGCTGCTTTTGCTCGAAGCCGGCGCAAGGCCAGCGGGACGATGGATCGACGACGTGGCGGAATATATGTCGCTGAACAGGATGCCGGCGCGCTTTTCACCCTCCCGGCAGTATCGCCGGCCGTTCCTGCAGCGCATCGCCAAACGGACAACACCGCTCGAACTGGGATTGCTTTTGTCGAAGCCGCAGGCGGCGGCGATCGCCAGGTCATCGATGCAGCTCTGCGATTTTGCCAATGGCAGGGCGGTGCGCAAGCTTGGGAGCGAACTCGTGCCGGCATGGGTGGCAATTGCCAACCGTCCGGGCGCAGAAAGCTTTTGAGCGGCGGGCAGCCGTTAAAAGAGCAGGCCCTTTCGGACCTGCTCCTGTCTTCATTGAAAAATCAACCTTGAAAAATCGCCGGTGAAAATGGCTTTCCGCGTGGCCGCAGCCGCGTCGTCGTATCGCTTTGCATGGCGGTTTTCAGGAGGTGAAATCCGCCGCGTTCATGCTGTCTGTATTGAGCTGGATGTGGGAACCGGACGCGCCGATCCATAAGCCTGCCATCCCGTCCTCCTCATTCCGTCTTTCGATGAGGACAGGTTTACAATGCCGCATCGTGGGGCGCTGTTACGAAAGGAACAGGGAAGATTGGGTTTCGCTAAACCTGAGAGGTCATCCGCGCTTCAGGTGCTCGTCCAGCCTTGGCATGATCTCGACGAAATTGCAGGGCATGTGCCGGTAGTCGAGCTGCTGTTTCAGTATGCCGTCCCAGGCGTCGCGGCAGGCACCGGGCGATCCCGGCAGCACGAAGATGAAGGTGGCATTTGCGACGCCGCCGGTGGCGCGCGACTGGATCGTCGAGGTGCCGATCTTGTCATAGGAAATCCGGTGGAAGACCTCGGAAAAGCCATCCATGCGCTTTTCAAACAGCGGTTCCAGCGCTTCGGGCGTCACATCGCGCCCGGTAAAGCCCGTGCCGCCGGTGGTGATCACCACGTCGATGGTTTTATCGAGCGTCCAGGCCTTCACCTGTGCTGCGATCTGCTGCTTGTCGTCGGGCACGATGGCGCGGGCTTCGAGCCTGTGACCGGCATCTGTGATGCGGGCAACGAGCGTATCACCGGAACGGTCGTCAGCCAGCGTGCGGGTATCGGAAACGGTCAAAACCGCGATGCCGACCGGAACGAAGGGTCTTGGCTCCCTGGTCTCACTCATCGTGGTCTTCCTCTCCGTGGACGCTGTTGCAGGCCAGAACGTACCAGTTCGGGTGTTCCCTTGAAAGAACGATGGCTGCCTCGTCGCGTGCCTTGGCACTCGCATACAGCCCAAAGCAGGAGGCGCCCGATCCGGACATCCGGACGAGGCAAGCGCCTGTCGGGCCAAGCGCGCCGGAGACCGCTCCGATATCCGGCTCGAGATCGCGGGCAGGCTCCTCCAGATCGTTGCGCAGGCCTTTCAGCACGTCAATCCAGCCGTCGGGTGACTGCTTATCCTGCGGCATCGAAAGTGACGGCTTGGTCTTGTCCTTCAACAGCTTGAAGATCACTGGCGTCGAGACCGCCTTCAGCGGGTTGACGATCAGCATGGGAAAGGACGGAAAACCGGCCACCGCCTGGATGTTTTCCCCAATGCCACGTGCAACCAGCGGCCGGCCATGAAGGCACATCGGTACATCGGCACCCAGCTTCAGAGCGATCTCTAGCAGGCTGTCGTGATCAATGGACATCTGCCACAGCTCAAGCAACCCGAGAAGCGTCGCGGCGGCATCCGCCGAGCCGCCGCCGATGCCGGAGGCAACCGGCAGGTTCTTTTCCAGGTGGAGATGGACAGGTCCCGCCTTGATGCCGTTTTCGCCGAGATGGCCCCGCAACAGGTCGCGCGCCTTCAGCACCAGATTGCCGGTGGCACCTGCGCCCGTCACGGGCAGATCGGCGGAAAAGCGCCCGGAGACGGTGAAACGGTCTTCGCCGGAAAAGGAAAAGCCGACGCGGTCTCCCGCATCGGCAAAGGTTACGAGGCTTTCCAAGAGATGATAGCCGTCCGCCCGCTGGCCGACGACATGCAGGGCCAGATTGATCTTCGCCGGCGCGATCCGCRTCAGCGWCAATCCGGAAATGCCATCCTTATTTGCCATCGAAAGGCAAAATCAGGATTTCTTGCCGGCAGCGACGTCCGGGGCCACTTTCTTCGGCTCGGTTTCGCCGGCTGCCGCGGCCGCCGGAACCTTGGCTTCGACTGGCGGCAGGCCGCTTTCGATCTTCGCCTTGATCTTCGGGATTTCCGTTTCTTCGGGCTTCAGCGCCAATGCCTGGTTCCACTGGAACACGGCTTCCAGCTTGCGGCCGACACGCCAGTAGGCATCGCCCAGATGGTCGTTGATGGTCGCATCGCCGGCCATCAGCTCGACGGCACGCTCCAGCTCGACAGCGGCGTCATCGAAGCGGCCCATCCGGAAATAGGCCCAGCCAAGCGAATCGACGATGTAACCGTCATCCGGCTTCAGATCGACGGCCTTGCGGATCATGCCAAGGCCTTCTTCCAGATTGATGTTCATATCGACCCAGGAATAGCCGAGATAGTTCAAGACCTGCGGCTGGTCGGGGTTGAGGTCCAGCGCCTTCTTGAAGCTCGGCTCGGCCTTGTCCCACATCTTCTGGCGCTCGTAGGCGATGCCGCGCTGGAAGAAGATCGTCCAGTCGCTGCGCTGCGGAACCGGGCCGATCGCCTCGACGGCGCGGTCGTAGATCAGTCCCATTTCCTTGTAGTCCTTGGCGTCGGACAGCACGCTGCCATAAGCAAGGTAGCTGCGTACATCCTTCGGATCGAGCTCGATCAGTTCCTTCAGATGCTGCTTGGCTTCATCGACCTTGCCGATCGAGGCGAGGCTCAGGCCGAGCTGCATTTCCGACAGCCGCCGCATCGGTGAGTTTTCCGGCACGCTCTTGTAGAGCGCAATGGCCTGCTCGGGCTTCTTCAGGTTTTCCGCGATGCCGCCAAGCATCACCAGGATGTCGGCGCTTTCCGGATCCAGCGCCCGGGCGGTCTGCAGGTAGAGCGAGACGATATCTTCCGCGCCGTCGCGGTTCAGCGCCGCGCCGATCGAAAAGAGTACGGCGGCGGCACCCTGCGTGGCGCTGCGGACCTGCTGTTCCTGCGGCTTGCCCTGTTCGATGCTGGTGCGCAGCGCCTTCAGCGGTGCATAATTGCTGATGAAACCTTCGCCAACGGAAACCGCATCGAGCGCCTTCTGCCTGTTGCCGTCGCGTGCCTCAAGCTTTGCAAGGGCAACGACGGCGCGCATGAACGTGTCGGGTGCCGCACTGCCGCCTTCGCGGTCGAGAACGGCGTCGTTCAGCTTGGAGCGGGCTGTGGCCTTGTCGCCTGCGGCAAGTGCAATGGCGCCCTCGTTGTAGGACTTGAAGATCCGGAACCAGTCCGGCCCTTCCATCGCCTCGATCTCGGCGATCGCGTCCTTCGGCTTGCCTTCGCCGGCCTTCGCCCAGCCGAGCAACAGGCCGTTCATCAGCCGGTCGAGATCGTTCGGGCCTTCGTAGTTCAGGATCTTTTGCGCGTGGCGATATTCCCGCTTGCGGATTGCCTCGACGGCGCGGGTGATCGTGGTGATGCGCTCGACGGAGCTATCCGTCTTCAGTTCTTCGGCGATCTTGGCGCCGCTGTCGAAATCCCCGTTCATCAACGAGGTGATCATCAAGCGCTGTTTGACATCGACATTATCGGGTTCGAACTCAAGCGCCGTGCGGTAGAGCTTGGTCGCCGTATCGAGATCGTGATCGACATCGGCGGTCCTGGCGGCAAGAAATGCGCCGGAGAAGCTGTTGACCGAATTCAGGTCGAAAGGTTTGCTTTCCTCCACGGCAGCCTTTTCCTCGGCATAGCTCTGGGTGGCGCCGGAAAAGGACGCCAAGGCCAGGAAAGCTGCACCGCTGAGCAGGCGAAGAAGGTGTATTTGCCGCATGACAAGCCTTTCGTTACGGGTGACGCCCCTTGGCGCCGACGCCGGATTCGCGCGGAATCAGTCCCAAATCAATAACGCATAACCCGGCAAACCGGAATCGGTTTGAACGCAAGGCAAAACGCAATTCGACATCCCGCCGTCAAGTTCCGCACACATCATCGTGACTGCCGCTCGACGGCAACCGGAGCATGAAGGGATAGAATGGCTTTTTTGGCGCAGTGCGGCAAGAAATTCCTAGAAGCCTGTCGGATAACCTTGGCTGGCTTGATCAGCTGACCCGGTCGATACAGAAATCGATGACCTCGAGAAGCGCGTCTTTCCAGGGGGATTCCGGCAGCGGCGCCAGCGCATCGCGAGCAATCGTGCCGTAATGCTGCGCCCGGGCGATGGTGTCGGTCAGGCCGCCATAACGGGTGATCAGGCCCAGCGCCTTTTCGAGGTTCTGGTCGTCACTCTTGCCGCCTTCGATCGCCTCGCGCCAGAAGCTGCGCTCCTCGGCCGTGCCGCGGCGATAGGAAAGGATGACCGGCAGGGTGATCTTGCCTTCGCGGAAATCGTCGCCGGTGTTCTTGCCGAGATCGGCGGYCTTGCCGCCGTAATCGAGCACATCGTCGACCAGCTGGAAGGCGAGGCCGAGATTCATCCCGTAGGATTTCAGCGCGTTGCGGCTGGCCTTGTCGGTCTTGGCGACGATCGGGCCGACTTCGGCCGCCGCTGCAAACAGGGCCGCCGTCTTGGCGCGAATGACGGACAGATAGTCATCCTCCGTCGTTTCCATGTTCTTGGCGACGGACAGCTGCAGGACTTCGCCTTCGGCGATGACGGAAGCGGCTGTGGAAAGCACGTCGAGCGCATCCAGCGAGCCGACATCGACCATCATGCGGAAAGCCTGACCAAGCAGGAAATCGCCGACCAGCACGCTGGCCTGATTGCCCCAGATCATCCGTGCCGTCGATTTGCCGCGCCGCAGATCACTCTCGTCGACCACGTCGTCGTGCAGGAGGGTGGCCGTGTGCATGAACTCGACGGACGTTGCGAGCTTGATATGCGCATCACCGGTAAAGCCGAACATGGCCGCGGAGGCGAGTGTCAGCATCGGGCGCAGGCGCTTGCCACCGGAGGAGATCAGGTGGTTGGCCACTTCCGGGATCATTTGTACGTCGGATCCCGCCTTGGACAGGATCAGCTGGTTGACGCGCTCCATGTCCGCCTTCGTCAGGTCGACGAGCGGCTTGACCGATGCCTGTTTGTTTTTGCTGTCTTCCAGCGGTATCACTACGCCCAACACAAGGGACTCCTGTTCAAATTCCAGTTCGGACAATAGAAAGGGGGGCTTGTGGCGGCAAGAGGCGAATTGTCCCGCTTGCTCAAATAAGGCAGGAAAACGACTTAGAATGAAGGAATTGATCCGTACCAACGATGCCGTCGTGCTCTCGTTTGCCGAAAGTCTGATGAAGGATGCCGGTATCGGCTGCTTCATTGCCGATCAAGGCATGAGCATTCTTGAAGGTTCGCTCGGCCTGTTGCCCCGCCGGTTTCTCGTCGATGAGGACGACGCAAAGGAGGCAAGGCAGATTCTGATCGATGCCGGGCTTGAGGCGGAATTGCGGGATTAAGTGCAGTCCATGTCGCTCGCGCCTCGTCACGTCCCTTTGTCCCGGAGGGACGGAAGGGGGTATCGCTACCAAGAATGCAAACGTTTCCGGATTTCTGCCCTATGACCACCGAAACCATCGACAGCTTTCACCGTGGACGGTTCCAGGTGATCCAGCCACTGGGGCAGGGACACCGGTCCGGCGTCGACGCGATGCTGCTCGCCTCGCTGGTTGCCCCGGACAAGCCGTGCCGTGTCGCCGATCTCGGTGCAGGTGCCGGCGCGGCCGGGATGGCGGTTGCCTCGCGGCTGGAGAATGCCGAGGTGCTGCTGGTCGAGCGGTCGCCGTTGATGGCGCAGTTTGCCAGACGAAGCCTTGCGCTTGCGGAAAACGCCCGCTTGGGCAACCGGGTGTCCGTTCTCGAGGCCGACGTGTCGCTGACGGGCCGGGCAAGGGTTGCAGCGGGCCTTGCCGATGACAGCTTCGATCACGTCATCATGAACCCGCCCTTCAACGATGCCTCGGACCGCAAGACGCCCGATACCCTGAAGGCCGAGGCGCATGCGATGACCGAGGGCCTGTTCGACATCTGGATCAGAACGGCGGGCGCCATCGCCAGACCGGGCGGACAGCTGTCCCTAATCGCCCGCCCGGAATCGATCGCTGAGATCATTTCGGCCTGCGGTCGCCGTTTCGGCGGGATCGAAATCACGCCCTTGCATCCGCGCGCCGGTGAAAATGCCGTTCGCATCCTGGTCACGGCTATCAAGCAAAGCCGCGCTCGGCTGACGCTGCGGGCGCCGCTGATCGTGCATGAGGAAGAGACACACAAGTTCGCCGGTTTCGTCGACGATCTGAACAACGGCCGCACAGCCTATTGCCGCCGGCGATGATTTTGGCCGTCAGCCATTGCGTTTGCCGCGCCAATGCATACATGCCAACACACACAGGATTGCATGAATGCAGGGAGTTCAGATGGCCGGACTGTTGAGGAAGCTGTTGCCGAGGCGTTTTCGCCGGGATRGCGTGACGATCCCGGTCGTCAGGCTGCATGGTGCGATCATGGCTGGCGGCAGCCAGTTTCGGCCGCCGCTCAATCTGGCGGCGATCGCGCCGGTGCTTGAAAAAGCCTTTTCGATGAAGGGCGCGCCGGCCGTTGCCATTTCGATCAATTCTCCCGGCGGCTCGCCCGTCCAGTCGCGGCTGATCTATCAGCGCATCCGTGATCTGGCGGAGGAAAAGAAGAAGCGCGTGATCATCTTCGTCGAGGATGTGGCGGCCTCCGGCGGCTACATGATCGCGTTGGCTGGCGACGAGATCATTGCCGATCCGACCTCGATCGTCGGCTCGATCGGCGTCGTTTCCGGCGGTTTCGGCTTTCCCGAGATGCTGAAGAAGATCGGCGTCGAGCGGCGTGTTTATACCGCCGGGTCCAACAAGGTCATGCTCGATCCTTTCCAGCCGGAAAAGGAAAGGGATATCGAATTCCTCAAGGGCCTGCAGCTCGAGATCCACGACGTCTTCATCGGCATGGTCAAGGCGCGGCGCGGCCATCTGCTGGCCGATACGCCCGACATTTTCTCCGGCCTGTTCTGGACCGGTAAGCGCGGTCAGGAACTGGGGCTGGTCGATAGCCTCGGCGACATGCGCGGCGAGCTGAAGAAACGCTTTGGCCCAAAGACGCAGTTGCAGCTTGTCTCCGCGTCGCGCGGCCTGTTCGGCCGCCGCCAGCCCGGTGCAGCGCTGGCAGGCGCAATGGCCGAACGCTTCGCGGCTTCAGCCGTTTCCGGCCTTGCCGAGGTGGCGGAGGAAAGAGCATTATGGGGCCGCTTCGGCCTTTAGTGATCTAACGGAAACGGGGGAGGGCTCATGCCGCAATTGATTCTACTGCTGCTGTTTGCAGCCGTCGCCTGGGCGGGCTACCGCAAGTTCGTCGCCGACGCGGAAAAACTCAGCCGCCGCCAGGAGGAGGCCCGCCGCCGTGAGGAAACCGGCACGCAGGGCACGCTGGTCAAGGACCCGGTGACGGGGGAATACCGGCTGAAGAAGCCGGAGTGATGTTATTCTTTGCGTTCCTTGACGCGCGCCATCCAATCGGCACCTGCGTAGGTCACGCAGATGATCAGGACGCTTTGATCGCGATCATTCACAGTGAAGCAAACCACGCCCTTTTCGCCGGCAGGAATCGCCCGTAATCCAGGTAGAAATTCGTTCCTCAGTGAGCCAATGTGCGGAAAGTCGGCAAGATTGTCGATGACCCGAACGATCTCGTTTGCCTTAGCCAAGCCGACATCCGGTCCCGCATAGCTCGCGACGAGATCGGCTATGTCATAGATATCCCGATCAATGAACGGGTGCTTGACAATGAGGTAAACCATAGCAACTAGCTTTTATATTTCTCAGCAAGCTTGCTCCTGACGTCATCGAAAAGACGGTCTCCATCCCAAGGTATCCACTGATCCCTCGGCAGTTCCATCCGGCTGCGGATTTCGTCCGCCATTCCCGCTAATGCATCGGCAGGAATGGCATCGTTCTCCATCATCTGCTCAATGCCGGCTTGAACAACACTTGAGATCGACGGGTACAGCCCATCCTTCACCATTTTTTCCGCGAATTCACGGTGGGTGTCGTCCAGTTCAATAGCGATCTTGACAGTCATAAGCCGATCCCTTGTTTCAACACGAGCCTATCACAAGGGGTGAATTGTCTGCAACGAGACGGGGATATGCGCGCACGGCAGATACTTATGTTTCACCGAATTGGCACGCCCCTTGACCCTCTGCGCCCATCATGGCACCAGACAGCCAGATACATCCAACCTGGACTGATGCCATGACCGCCGCCGCTCTCCCGGACCATATGAACCCCAAGCGCTCCTTTCAGGCGCTGATCCTGACGCTGCACGCTTACTGGGCGGACAAGGGATGCGCGGTTCTGCAGCCCTATGACATGGAAGTTGGCGCTGGCACCTTTCATCCGGCAACGACATTGCGGGCGCTTGGCCCAAAACCCTGGCGCGCTGCCTATGTGCAGCCATCGCGCCGTCCGTCGGATGGCCGTTATGGCGAAAATCCGAACCGGCTGCAGCATTATTACCAGTACCAGGTCATCCTGAAGCCCAATCCGCCGAACCTGCAGGAGCTTTATCTCGGTTCGCTGGCGGCCATCGGCCTCGATCCGCTGCTGCACGATATCCGCTTTGTCGAGGACGATTGGGCAAGCCCGACGCTGGGTGCCTGGGGTCTCGGCTGGGAATGCTGGTGCGATGGCATGGAAGTCTCGCAGTTCACCTACTTCCAGCAGGTCTGCGGCATCGAGTGCTCGCCGGTTTCGGGTGAACTGACCTACGGGCTCGAGCGCCTGGCCATGTATGTCCAGGGCGTCGACAATGTTTACGACCTGAATTTCAACGGCCGCGAAGGCGACGAGAAGATCAGCTATGGCGATGTTTTCCTGCAGGCAGAGCAGGAATATTCGCGGCACAATTTCGAATATGCCAACACGGCGATGCTGCTGCAGCATTTCGTCGACGCCGAAAAGGAATGCCTGGCGCTTCTGGCTGCCGGAGCGCCCGATACTGGCGCCAATGCAGCCCTGCACAAATGCGTCTTCCCGGCCTATGACCAGTGCATCAAGGCCAGCCATGTGTTCAACCTGCTCGATGCGCGCGGCGTGATTTCCGTGACGGAGCGCCAGAGCTACATATTGCGCGTGCGCACGCTGGCGACGGCCTGCGGCGAGGCATTCCTTTTGACGGATGCGGGCGGCATCAATCTGGCAAAAGACGCTGCCTAACAGTCGGACCTAACGCGCGAGAGAACGGCGCGTGGCGGTCGTCTGTTTCGGGCAGATCCCGGAAACGGCCGCTTCACCGGAAAGCGCGATGGAATGGAGCAGGTTAGGCTGCCCCTGAAAGATAAGCCCTTGAGCCCTGGGGGTGTCCAGGAACAGACAGGTTCATTTTTGAAGAAATCGGTAAAAGTGCCATTGACCTAAACTTTACTTGAGGTCCTAGAACTGCATCTGCCGGGCCGCACTGGGCGCCCGCTCATGAAAAGAGATGCAGATGAACATTCCGCAATCGGGCAGCAAGCCGCTTTATCGTATCAACAAGTTTTCGGTGCCGGCAGAAAGCCGCGGTACATTTCTCGATCTGATGGCAAAGACCCATGCAGTCTTGCGCCAGCATGAGGGGGTTGTGACCGATCGCATTCTGGAGCAGCAATCCGGACCGGGCGTGTTCAATTTTGTCGCCTTCATAGAATTTTCAGGGCCGCAGGTGATCGATGGCATCGTCGCCKCCATGGCTGCGTTCGACCGCGACGCGGGAATTGACCGGCAGCAGATGATGGCCGGCCTGGGCGTCAAGGCGGATATGGGGCTCTATCGCAATATCGATATCTGAATGCCGGCAACGGGCTTGCCGCTTTTGCTGCAAGGGTGCCCGGTGCAGAAAACAACCGTCAAATCAGGTCGCTCGCCTCGACGCCGATCTGCCAGACCGGCTTTTCGGTCGGGAAAGTACCGGTCGGCAGCTGGCCGGCATAGGTCTGCAATGCGCGGCGAACGCCTGCCGGCTTTTCGGTTGTGCTGATGCTCGCATAGGCAAAAAACAAGGCCGAAAAGGCTATGACGTTGACGAGGGCTGCGAGCGTTTTCATGGGTCCGGTACTTTGCGGGTTCGGCGTTGATCTGATGCCTCCACTATCGATCAAGCGCCGCCGTCGCGCGGTTCCCGGCGGAACATGCTATTGCGGCTGAAACGGGAAAAGTGACGGGGGTGAAGCGGGCGGTTGAAATTTGTCTTTCAACGGCGGCGTTCGATCCTTAAGCTGCGGAAAAATCGAGCTTGCGGAAGGAAACTTTGATGATTGGTCTGGCCATTGCGGCGGTCGTGATCCTCTACCTGATTGTCATCTATAACGGCCTGGTCAAGGCGCGGCAGGTGAAGGAAGAGGCATGGTCCGGCATCGACGTGCAGTTGAAGCGCCGCGCCGACCTGATCCCCAACCTGATCGAGACCGTCAAAGGCTATGCCGCCCATGAAAAGGGGACGCTTGAGCAGGTCGTCGAACTCAGAAACAAGGCGCAGGCCGTTCCCTTGGGCGATATCGCCGGGCGCGCTGCGGCGGAAGGCATGCTGAGCCAGGCGCTCGGCAAGCTTTTTGCACTGGCGGAGGCCTATCCGGACCTCAAAGCCAACCAGAATTTCTCCGAGTTGCAGCAATCGCTGGAGGAGATCGAAAGCGAAGTGCAAATGGCCCGCCGCTATTACAACGGTGCCGCCCGAGACCTCAACGTCAAGGTTGAAAGCTTCCCGTCAAACCTCATTGCCGGCCCCTTCGGTTTTGCCAAGGCCGCCTTTTTCGAGATCACCAACGAAGCCGACCGCGCCGTGCCGGTGGTGAAGTTTTGACCGACAGCACCCCGCGTCGTTCACGACGCGCAAAGGTCGCTGTAGCACTTTAAATTTGCCCGAAACGGCATTCCGTCGTAGACGGCTGTCCACAATCGATAGAGCACGCGCGGCCAGGGACGGGCAGTGCTGAAGGCATGAAGAGACAAGAGCATGAACGCCGCAGACCAGAAACTGACGATCCTTCCGCCCGGCCATCCGCTTGAGGGACGTGTCAGCCCGCCCGGCTCGAAATCGATCACCAACCGGGCGCTGCTTCTGGCTGGTCTTGCCAAGGGCACCAGCCGGTTGACCGGTGCATTGAAGAGTGACGACACCCGCTACATGGCCGATGCTTTGCGCGCCATGGACGTCGAGATTTCCGAGCCGGACGATACGACATTCATCGTCACCGGATCCGGCAAGCTTTTGCCGCCTGAAAAACCGCTCTTCCTTGGCAATGCCGGTACCGCGACGCGCTTTCTGACGGCCGCTGCCGCTCTTGTCGACGGCCTGGTGGTGGTCGATGGTGACCAGCATATGCGCAAGCGGCCAATCGCACCGCTGGTGACTGCGCTGCGTTCGCTCGGCGTGACGGTGGAAGCCGAAACCGGATGCCCGCCGGTAACCGTTTCCGGCACAGGCGACTTTGCAAAGGATCATGTCACTATCGATGCAGGCCTTTCCAGCCAGTATGTTTCCGCCCTGCTGATGGCCGCGGCCGGGGCCTCACACCCGGTGAACATCGAGCTTGCCGGCGAGGAAATCGGCGCGCGCGGCTATATCGATCTCACGGTTGCCGCCATGAAGGCCTTCGGTGCCGAGGTGACCCAGCTCAGCCCGTCGATCTGGCAGGTGGCCCCGACCGGCTATCACGCCACCGACTATCTGATCGAGCCCGATGCCTCCGCGGCAACCTATCTCTGGGCGGCGGAAGTTTTGACCGGCGGCCGGATCGACCTTGGCGTTGCGGCAGCATCCTTCTCGCAGCCCGATGCGAAAGCTCATGACGTGATCGCCAGCTTCCCGCATATGCCCGCCATCATCGATGGCTCGCAGATGCAGGACGCGATTCCGACGCTTGCCGTGCTTGCCGCCTTCAACGAGACGCCCGTGCGCTTCGTCGGGATCGAAAACCTGCGTGTCAAGGAATGCGACCGCATTCGCGCCCTCTCCACTGGCCTCTCCAATATCCGCCCTGGCCTCGCCATCGAGGAGGGCGATGATCTGCTCGTCGCCTCCGACCCGGCGCTTGCCGGCCAGATGCTGCCGGCAGATATCGACACGTTCGCCGATCACCGCATTGCCATGAGCTTCGCGTTGGCGGGGTTGAAGATCAACGGCATCACCATTCTCGACCCCGGCTGCGTCGCCAAGACCTATCCGCGCTATTGGGACGAGCTTGCCTCGCTCGGCGTTGGGCTTGAGGGCGACCGGCCTTAACCGGACGGAATATACGGTCAAATGGCCGCAGAGGGATCGATCGCATGAAACGTGTCATTGCGGCGCTGGGATGGCTCTCCTTCTTCCTGACCGTCCTGTTCGCTTTCGCCGGGCCTGTTCGGGCCGACGAGGTTTTCACCGCCTATAACTCGGCCATCGACGTCGCCAAGAGCGGCGTGCTGACCGTGACCGAAACGATCACCGCCAATGTCGAGGGAAGCCGCATCAAGCGCGGCATCTACCGCGATTTTCCGCTGATGGTGACCGACGCAGACGGCCGGGCCGTCAAGGTTGATTTCAAGCTTATCTCCGTCGAGCGGGACGGCGCTGAGGAGCCGTATCGCACCGAAGGGATCAGCAGCGGTATCCGTATCTATACCGGCGACAAGGATGTCTTCCTGCCGGATGGTGAACATACGTTCCAGTTTACCTACGAGACCGCACGCCAGATCCGCTATTTTCCCGATCACGATGAACTCTACTGGAATGTGACGGGTAACGCGTGGGCGTTTCCGATCGAGGAAGCATCTGCCACGGTTACCTTGCCTGCGGGCGTGAAGGCCGAAGCGCTGAATATCTTCACCGGACGCCAGGGGGCGACCGGCAAGAATGCCCGCGCGCTCGAGGATGGCGACCGCCTGGTCTTCACCACGACGCGCCGCCTTGAGGCGAACGAGGGGCTGACCATCGCCGTCAAGATGCCGAAGGGCAGCATCGATCCACCCTCGGTATCGCAGGAAAGGGCCTGGTGGTTTTACGACCACCTGCCGCCGATCCTGGCAATAACCGGCTTCGTGATCGCGGCCCTCTATTATTCGCGTATGTGGCTGAAGGTCGGCCGCGATCCCGCCCGCGGCGTCGTCGTGCCGCGCTGGGATGCTCCGGACGGGATCTCCCCGGCCCTGGTCAACTACATCGACAATAAGGGGTTTTCCGGTCAGGGCTGGACGGCCCTTTCCGCCGCTGCTCTCAATCTCGCCGTCGATGGTTATATCGTCCTGAAAGACTTCAAGAATTCGCTGGTTATCACCCGCACCGACAAGGCAAAGCCGGCGTCGCTCCCGACCGGCGAAGCGGCGGTTCTGTCGGCGGTACAGCGCCATGGCGGCGAGCTGACGATCGACAGGGACAATGGCCCGGCGGTGCAGAGGGCCGGCGCGGATTTCCGCAACGCCATGGAAAAGGAACACCGCAACAAATACTACCATGCCAACACCACCTATGTGGTCGGCGGCATCGTGCTTTCGGTGCTGTTCCTGCTTGCCATTTTCATCGCGGGCCTTGTCGATGGCGCAACGGTGGCGCTGGTGCTTCTGCCGGTGGTTGCTTCGGTGGTCATCTCGCTGTTTGCGCTTGCCATCGGCAAGCTGTTCAATAAACGAGGCAGCCTGTTTGCGCGCATCGGCTTGCTGATCGCGGCCGCCTTCCTGACCTTTTTCGTTGCCGCCGCTGCGCTCAGCGTTCTGGCGGTGGTCGTCACCATGGCGGTGACGGAGCATCAGGTGCCGCTGCTGATCGGCGTCGGCGGGCTGGTGCTGGTCAACATGCTGTTCTTCCATCTGATGGGTGCGCCGACCCCGATCGGCTCGAAGATGATGGATGGCATCGATGGCCTGCGGCAATATCTGACGCTCGCCGAAAAGGAGCGGATGAACATGGCCGGTGCGCCGGAAATGTCGCCGCAGCATTTCGAGAAGCTTTTGCCCTATGCGGTTGCGCTGGGCGTCGAAAAGCCCTGGTCGGAAACCTTCGATCGCTGGCTTGCCGCTGCCGCTGCCGGTGCGGCTGCCTACCAGCCGGCCTGGTACAACGGCGATAGCTTTGCCGCCGGCTCCTTCGGTGACCGCATGGGTGGTTTTGCGGGCTCTATGGCCAGCACCATGACCTCATCGCTCCCCCCGCCACCCAGCTCCTCATCCTCCGGCTTCTCCACCGGCGGCGGCTTTTCCGGCGGTGGCGGAGGCGGCGGCGGTGGAGGCGGCTGGTAGCTCTCGAGAACAGGCCACCGGTGCGCTATATTTCGGGAAGTCATAACCGTGGATGGCGGCGATGTTACCGAGATGGGCGATTGTCACTTCCTTTCTGCTGTCGAGCGGCGGCGCGTCCGCCGAAACCTCGCCGGTTTCTGTTGATCTCGCGCTTGTCATAGCCGTCGATGTTTCCTATTCCGTAGAGATGAACGAGCTTCGTGTTCAGCGAGAGGGCTATGTCGCTGCCTTCCGGCGGCCGGAAATTGTCGAGGCCATTCGAAGCGGCCCTCTGGGCAGGATAGCGGTGACCTACGTCGAGTGGGGCGGGGCGGCCGTTCAGTTATTATCATGGACCCTCATCGACGACGAACCGAGTGCGAAGCGCTTTTCGGAGGCTTTGCGCCTGCGGCCGATCCGGCGCATTTCCTTCACCTCGATTTCCAACACACTTGCCGTTTCCCGAAAACTCCTCTGGACGAGCGGTTTCAACGCGACCCGGCGGGTGATCGACATTTCCGGCGACGGGCCCAACAACGCGGGCGTCCCCGCGCCGGTCGCGCGCAATTCCACGGTCGCTCAGGGCATCGTTATCAATGGGCTGCCGATCCAGCTGCGCACCGCGCCGGACTCCGCTTCAATCCCGGACATCGATGCCTACTATGAGCAATGCGTCATCGGCGGCGCCGGGGCTTTCATCGTGAAGGTTTCGGATGTCTCGCAGTTTCCCCCGGCGATATTGGCCAAGCTTCTCGCAGAAATATCGGGCGTGCAGGTGAGCACGCGTCGAGCGCCATCGGCACAAGCGATCCCCGTTCAGTATAAGCCCCCGTATAACTGCTTCATTGGCGAGGAGATGCAGGAACGCTCGATCGGGAGATAGGTGGGGCCGGGGATCGCATTTTTGCCATTGTGCAGCAACGGCAAATTTTGCTAGCAGAAGCCAGCCATTTTCACCCCACCCCGGCACCGCGTGCCGACCCTCTCCATCGCGGCGAGGGTGAGGAAGAAATCTGATGCCCGATCTTCTGCTTGAACTCCGCTCCGAGGAAATCCCGGCCCGTATGCAGCGCAAGGCTGCCGGTGATCTGAAGAAGCTCCTGACCGATGCACTGGTCGAGGCGGGGCTGACCTATGAGGGGGCGAGGGAATACTGGACGCCGCGCCGGCTGACGCTCGATATTCGCGGCCTGAACACCCGCTCGGCCGATGTCCGCGAAGAGCGCAAGGGCCCGCGCACCGACGCCAACGAAAAGGCGATCGAAGGCTTTTTGCGTGGTGCGGGTCTCACCTCGATCAGTCAGGCGCATGTCCATAGCGATCCGAAGAAGGGCGATTTCTATGTCGCCCACATCGTCAAGCCCGGCCGCCCGGCCGAAGAAATCATCGCCGAGGTGATGCCCGGCATCATCCGCAATTTTCCGTGGGGCAATCCGATGCGCTCGGGCGCAGCGTCGGCCAAGCCGGGTGCGCTTCGCTGGGTGCGGCCGCTGCAGTCGATCATCTGCCTGTTTGGTCCGGAACACGAGGAAACCCACGTGATTCCGTTTACGGTCGGTGACATCACCGCGTCGAACGTCACCTACGGTCACCGCTTCCATGCGCCCGAGGCAATCACCGTGCGCCGCTTTGCCGATTACATCGAGAAGCTGGAAAAGGCCAAGGTCATCCTCGATGCCGAGCGCCGCAAGCAGATCATCGCCGCCGACGCCGCCAACATCGCCTTTGCCAGCGGCCTTGAACTGGTCGAGGACGAGGCGCTGCTCGAAGAAGTTTGCGGCCTGGTCGAATGGCCGCAGGTGCTGATGGGCTCGTTTGAGGAAGACTATCTGGCGATCCCGTCGGAAATCATCCGGCTGACCATCAAGACCAACCAGAAATGTTTCGTCACCCGCCGACCGGGCGAGGAAACCCTGTCGAACAAGTTCATTCTCGTCGCCAATATCGAGGCGAAGGACGGCGGCAAGGAAATCATCCACGGCAACGGCAAAGTGGTGCGCGCCCGTCTTTCCGACGCAAAGCACTTCTGGACCCGCGACCAGGGCGACCTGCCGGATCTGGAGACCCTCGAAGCGTCAGCCAGCAAGTTCGATCTCGACCTGAAGAAGCCGCTCGACCAGCGCATGGCCAAGCTCGACGCGCTGAACGTCACCTTCCACGCCAAATTGGGCACGCAGGGCGAACGCGTCCAGCGCATCCGCACGCTGGCCGCCGAACTGGCCAAGGTGACCGGTGCCGACCCGAAGCTGGTTGACCGCGCTGTCGTACTCGCAAAGGCGGACCTGCGCACCGAAGCCGTCGGCGAATTCCCGGAGCTGCAGGGCATCATGGGCCGCAAATATGCGGCTCTGCAGGGCGAGGACGCCTCCGTCGCCGCCGCGATCGAGGATCACTGGAAGCCGCAGGGCCCGTCCGACCGCCTGCCGGCCGACGCTGTCGGTCTGACGGTCGCGCTGGCCGACAAGCTGGATACGCTGATCGGCTTCTGGGTCATCGACGAGAAGCCGACGGGGTCGAAGGACCCCTATGCGCTGCGCCGTGCGGCACTAGGCGTTGTGCGGATTCTCTTGGAGCGGAAGGTACGTTTGCCGCTTTCAATGATTGTGAAGGACGCAGACCTCCTCTCCTTCTTCCACGACCGCCTGAAAGTCTACCTGCGCGATCTCGGCGCACGCCACGACCTGATCGATGCCGTTCTGACACCGGACGCCGACGACCTGCTGATGGTTGCCCGCCGTGTCGAGGCGCTGACGGCTTTCGTCACCTCGGAAGAGGGCCTCAACCTGCTTGCCGGCACCAAGCGCGCCACGCAGCTTCTGGCCGCCGAGGAAAAGAAGGGCACCAAGGTCGCAGCCAACGTCGATCCGGTGCTGCTGAAGCTCGACGCCGAAAAGGCGCTCTATGCCGCCGTGACGCAAGCCTCCACCGAGGCAAGCGCTGCCATCGCCGGTGAAGACTTCCGCGTCGCCATGGAGGCGCTGTCGAAGCTGCGCGGCCCGGTCGATCAGTTCTTCGCCGACGTTCTCGTCAATGACGAAGACCCGGCCATCCGCGCCAATCGCCTCGCCCTGCTCGGCCTGATCCGCGCGGCCACGGGAACGGTTGCGGATTTCTCGAAGATTTCTGGGTGAGTGGAATACTTGTCAATGGTGACGTATGTGTTACTATTGAGGCATGAAGATCCTTGAATATCTGGATCAGGCGGGCAGAAGTCCTTTTGCAGAATGGTTCGCGTCAATCGAAGCGAGAGCCGCATCGAAAGTGACCATTGCGTTGGCACGTGTCTCCTCCGGCAATTTGTCCAACGTCAAGGGCGTTGGACACGGCTTGCTGGAGTATCGCATCGACTATGGGCCGGGCTACCGCATCTATTTCGGCCGGGATGGCGAGCAGATCGTCATTCTCCTGGCCGGCGGTACGAAAAAGCGCCAGCAAAACGACATCGAGACCGCACTGGAATGCTGGCGTGACTACAAACGCCGCAAAGGAAGCTGAGATGCCACTGACACGTGACTTCAAGACAACGGTTCAGGCAAGAGCCCGCAATGATGCGAGCTTCAGGGCTGCTCTGCTGTCGGATGCTGTCGAACTTCTGCTGTCGGGCGATGTGGAAACCGGCAAGGCGGTTCTGCGGGATTTCATCAATGCGACCGTGGGTTTCGAGCGGCTTGCCGAGACGGTCGGAACACCCGCCAAGAGCCTGATGCGGATGTTCGGACCGAAGGGAAACCCGCGCGCGGAAAACCTGTTTCATGTGATCAGCCAACTTCAGGAAGAAACCGGCGTCCATCTCGCCGTCGCGGCTGCGTAACGCGGTTTCCGTTGATTGCTGGGGCGGCGTGAGCTGCGAATGCTTCCATCCGCCAGACGGTACCCTGGAAAACTGACATGGAGCGTTATCCAAAACCCATGACTGTCAAAATCCTCGTCAGCGCCTGTCTCATGGGCCATGCCGTCCGCTATGACGGACAGGCCAAGCCACTTGTGCATCGGTCCCTCGACCGCTGGCGTGCTGAGGGGCGGCTGGTGACGATCTGTCCGGAAATGTCGGCCGGTATGCCGGTGCCGCGACTGCCGGCGGAGATCGAACCGGGAAAAACCGGTGCCGGCGTCCTGTCCGGCGCTGCGCGCGTGCTGGAAAGCAACGGCGGTGATGTCACGGATGTGTTTCTTCAGGCGRCCGAAAACGCGCTGGCGCTGGCGCGCGAGACCGGCTGCGCCTACGCGCTGTTGATCGATGGCAGCCCATCCTGCGGCTCAGGCTTCATCTATGACGGCAGTTTCACCGGCCGCCGCCAGCCGGGCGAGGGCGTCACGGCCGCTCTGCTGCGGGCAAACGGCATCCGCGTCTTTTCCGGCAAAGAGATAGAAACGCTGGCGGCGTTGATCGACACATGCTGATGGCGCCGGCGGGCGGGTGCCTGCTCTTGGGTGCCGGAGCACGGCACAAAAAATTGCGCCCCTGCTTCTCTCAGGGGCGCAACCTTTCGCCTGGAGGGCGAAGACCCGATCAGCCTTTTATGCGCGGCTGGTTGGGGCAGGGACAGGAAATCTCAGTGTCATTTTAGCCGAAGTTGGAAATTT
Source organism: Pararhizobium sp. P1_E7 (assembly GCF_056405855.1). Taxonomy (NCBI): domain Bacteria; kingdom Pseudomonadati; phylum Pseudomonadota; class Alphaproteobacteria; order Hyphomicrobiales; family Rhizobiaceae; genus Pararhizobium; species Pararhizobium sp. P1_E7. Next base: position 33,776 of record NZ_JBFUBH010000006.1, read on the forward strand.
TCGAGATCAACTTCTTGTGACCGGCTGTCTTGCGGCGTTACTGCGGCCATTCCAGCCATCGATGCCTGACTGAGGGAACTTGTTTTCGCAGCGGTGTCGATGATCACAAGCGTGGCTGCTGCCTGGGCCTCCGCCGGTTGTGCATTCGCGGTTGCCGCCTCCGCCAGATCGCTTGCGGGCGGCATTTTGGCCTGCGCCTGCTTGATGTCGTTTTCCGATGCCTTGCTGATGAAGACGACCGGCGAGCCGCCGAGCCAGGCTTCGGTGCGAACCAGTTTCATCTCGCCGTTGATTTCCTTCAGCTCCACCCGCTCCGTCCCCGGCGCGACGTCCGGAACGATGTAGCCGGTTTTCTTCTTGGTCACAGGCGGTGGGCACTGGCCGCAGGAAAGCTGCGAGATGCTATGGTTGACCTTCTCCCCGGCGATCACGTTTTCGAGCGAAGACGCGCCGGCTGTGCCGGCCGCAGCCAGGCTTGCAAGTGTGAACAAAAGGGCGCGCATCGGCTTTCTCCTCTGAATGAGTGAGAAGAAAATATCCGTTCTCCGTTACGTTCCCGTCAGGAGAATTGGTAAAAATTGAATGAGTTTTCCAATAGGTCGCGCATCGCGCGGCCGTCAGTTTTTTTCGCGCTCGACCGCCTGCCAACCGATATCGCGGCGGCTAAAGCCGTTGTCCCATTCCACCCGGTCAAGCGCCGCATAGGCCCTGTCCTTGGCTGCGCTGACGGTGCTGCCCATCGCCGTCACGTTGAGCACGCGGCCGCCGGTGGCGACCAATTGCCCGTCCTTCAGCGCTGTTCCTGCATGGAACACCTTGGTCCCGGCGTCCGCCTCAGGGAGCTTGGCGATGGGCGTATTCTTCTCGTAAGCACCCGGATAGCCCTTCGAAGCCATCACCACGGTCAGTGCCGCCTCGTCGCGCCATTCGGCGCTGACGGCGGCCAGCGTGCCGGTGGCCGCGGCATGGAGCAGCGGCAGGAGATCGCTCTTCAGCCGCATCATCAGCACCTGGCATTCCGGGTCGCCGAAGCGGACATTGTATTCGATCAGTTCCGGGCCCTTGGCGGTGATCATCAGGCCGGCAAACAGCACGCCGGTGAAGGGGTGGCCGCTATCGGCCATGCCGGCAATCGTCGGCTCGATGATGTCGCGCATCGTGCGCTCGACCATCTCAGCCGTCATCACCGGTGCGGGCGAATAGGCGCCCATGCCGCCGGTGTTGGGGCCGGTGTCGCCATCGCCGACCCGCTTGTGATCCTGGGCCGATGCCAGCGCCAGCGCCGACGTGCCGTCGCACAGGCAGAAAAAGCTTGCTTCCTCGCCGTCGAGATAGGCTTCGACGACCACTTCGGCGCCGGCGGCACCGAAGGCGCCGGAAAAGCAGCTATCGACCGCATCAAGCGCTTCATCCAGCGACATGGCAACCGTGACGCCCTTGCCGGCGGCAAGTCCATCGGCCTTGATGACGATGGGCGCGCCTTGCTGACGGATATAGGCCTTTGCCGGTTCGGCGGAGGTGAAGCGCTGATAGGCGCCGGTGGGGATATTGTATTTGGCGCAGATGTCCTTGGTGAACCCCTTGGAGCCTTCAAGCTGGGCGGCAGCCGCCGAAGGTCCGAAAACCGCGATGCCGCCGCCGCGCAGCGTGTCAGCGAGACCAGCGACCAGCGGTGCTTCCGGGCCGACAACGACGAAGTCGATCGCTTCCCTGCGGCAGAAGGCCAGAACCGCGGCGTTGTCAGCGGTATCGATATCGACGATTGCCGCCTCTTCGGCGATGCCGGGATTGCCGGGAGCCGCATAGAGCGCCGTCAGACGCGGCGATTGCGCCAGTTTCCATGCCAGCGCATGTTCACGCCCGCCAGATCCGATCAACAGAACTTTCATCACCTACTCCCGCAATCCGCAGTGTTGAGGTGCGGTTAGTATGCCCTTCGACAAAAGCCCGCTTCCTGACAAAAAATCGTTCCGGCAGAATGTGCCTCATTTATCGTACGGGGCTCTAAGGCGAGGGCGGTCCAAGGTCAAGGCGAAATCGGCACAACGCCTGCGATACAGGCGCTTCAGAGCAGATCAGCGGACACTGGAAGGCGACTGTGGCCGTGGAACGGCACATGGCCGTCTGCGGAGCCGGCGATCCTTGCCGTCTGTTTCAGTGCCCAGATGGACAGGTCGGCGAGCATCAGCGGTTTGCTGATAAGATAGCCCTGGAAATGGTCGCAGCCACCTGCCGTCAGCATCGCCAGCTTCTCGCCGGTATCGACCCCTTCGCCGACCACCGTCATGTTCTGCGCATGACACAGAGCGATCATCGCCTTCAAGGCCGGCAGGGATTCCGCGTGGGCAAGGTTTTGCACCAGTGCCCGGTCGAGTTTGATGGTGTCGGCGGTATATTCGATGACCTGCTGCACGGAGGTGTAACCGGCGCCGAAATCGTCGATCGAGATGCGGAAGCCCCGTTCACGCAGGGTCTCGATATTCCGGTGCAGCTGGTCGCCGAGCTTGACGGCATAGGTTTCGGTCAGCTCGATCTCGATGGTCTGCGGATCGAGCCCGTGCCGTGCCGCGCAGTCGGAAAAATAGTCGCTGATCGATTTGGAGTGAAGTTCCGCCGACGAGATATTGATCGCAAGCACGGTCTTGGGTCCGAACAGCTGCTTCAGCCGGTGATGCTCCGACATCGCCCGGTTGATCACCCACCAGTCGATCTTGGTAAACAGGCCGGTGCTTTCGGCGATCGGCACGAATTCGTCGGGCGTAACGTTGCCAAGCGTCGGCGAGACCCAGCGCAACAGAGCCTCGCAACCGGTTACTGTGCCGCTGGTATTCACGATCGGCATGTAAACGAGGTGGAACTGCTCGTCGGGATCGACCAGCCGAAGCTCCTCCTGAATATGGCGGACGCGGTCGCGCTTGTCCTGCAGCGCCCGCGAGAAGCGTGAGGAGTGGTTCTTGCCATTGGTCTTTGCCTGGTACATCGCCGCATCGGCATTGGAAATCAGCTCGGCAAGGTTGGTGGCATCCGTCGGGCAGATGGCGACGCCGATGCTGGCGGTGACGGGGTAGTGCTTGCCGCGGACTTCGAAGCCGTTGGAAAACAACGCGAGGATCGCGGCGCACATTTCGCGGATCGTACCGTCACGCGGCGTCGATTGCACGAGAACGGCAAATTCGTCACCGGACAGACGGGCAAAGACAAACGGTGGCAGCGCCCTTCGCGTGGCGATCACGCCGATCGCGTTCTCGATCCGCAGCGCCAGCATCTTCAACAGGTCATCGCCGACCTCGTGACCGTATTTGTCATTGACGAACTTAAAGTGGTCGATGTCGATGAACAGAAGGCTGCAATGGCCGCCTTGCGCAGCGACCTGGTGGACGACGTCTGCGGCAAGCATATTGAAATGGGCGCGGTTGCTGATGCCGGTCAGCGTATCGGTCCAGGACGTCTGCTGGACCAGTTTCAATGCGCGCTGCGATTGATCGTGCAACTGCTTGATATTACCGGTCAACCGGCCGATTTCGCCCTCGGCGCCGGTCTCCTTGATGCCATCGTTTTCGCCGCTCATCACTGCCGTCACCTGCCGGTCGAGAGCTGCGATCGGGTTGGTGATGAAGCGTCGGATGAGGACGATCATCAAACCGACGGAAAGAAGGCTCATGACCAGCGCGCCCAAAACCAGGAGCAATTTCATCTGAACCATATTGCCGGAACCGTGGGATGGCGGAACCGTCAGTGTCGCAAACAGCGAAGGCGCAAGCCGGACGGCTGCGGAAAGGCTGTCGGGTGGTTGCGGCTGCGGCGCGGTCTCGAAACGGATCGCAGTTTCATATTCATGCTGCAGGGCGCGTTGCATGCTCAGAAACTGGGCCGGCTCGATTGCCACCTGGACAAGAAGCGCGTCTGATTTTGCACTCGGCAGCGGACGGCTGAAGGTTACCGGGTCGATGAATTCCGAGTAGACGATCAGCGGACGTGCTCCGGCATCGTGCAGGAAACTCCAATCCCGCAACTGGCTGCCTCCGATGAGCCTGCTTGCCAGCGCCACTTGCGGCGCACCGATCGCGGCGAAGGGATCGTCGCTGTTCTCGAAATAGTAACCCGGTGTCAGGTCGGGATTGAGGATGGCGAAGGAGATGAATTTCTTCGGATCGTCGGACAGCGAGCGGACGCTCTGCTGCAGCCGCAGGCCAAGCGCGTTGTTGCGGTAGGCTTCATCCGGTTCCGAAACGAACAGGCGGACCGCGTTGCCCTCGAGGATCGAGTAGAGAAAGCTTCGGCTCTGGCTGACCTCGTTGCGAAACAACGCCGCCATATGGTCGAGCTGTTGTGAAAGCCGCGTGCGCTCCAGAGCCAGAACGGAATGGGCCTGCACAAAATAGACCGAGAGCGCGGCCACGAGGTAGCCTGCCAGGACGACCGGAAAGATCAGGAAGAACGCGCGTTTGCCAAGTGTCACTGGAAGTTTGCCATCGAGCTGATGATGCGCCGGCGTGTCTGGATAGATTGGATCGTCAATTCCTTCTGGTACTGGCTCTTGGCGAGAATATCGGCGGGCGGATATATTTCCTGGTTGGATCGCATCTCTGCCGGGATCAGTTCAAGCGCCTTTTCGCTGGCAGTGGGCATCGTCAAGGCCTGGGCGTTATCGGCAGCACTTTGCGGCGAGCCGATGAAGTCAAGCAGCTGCAGCGCAAGCCCTTTGCGCGGTGAGGCGGCGGTGACGGCCATGCAGTCGAGCCAGGAGAGTGTGCCTTCCTTCGGCACCACATAGCGCCAGACGCCGGGCGTGCCGGCCTTTTCGTTGAGCACATGCTGATCGCCGCTATAGGCCAGCGCCATATAGATATTCCGGCCGTGTTCGGAGCTCTGGATCGAGGTGATCACATAGTCGTAGGTGAGAACGAAGGGCGCCTGCTTTTTCATGACTTCGAAGGCGGCTTTCAGCGTCTCGTTGTCATTGGCGTTGATGGATTTGCCCAGCATGGCCAGCGGCGCAACGAAAGCCTCGTTGTGATCGTCATACATGGCGATATGTTTTTTCAACGCCGGGTCCGGCGACATCAGGTCGTTCCAGGACGTCGGCGTGGTCTTGACCATGTCGGACCGGTAGACGATGCCCATCGTACCCCAGAGATAGGGCATGGCATAGCCGGCGCACCGCGAGGTCCACTCGGCCTTGTAGTCTTTCATCGATGCGACGTTCTTGTCCGACAACGGCTCCAGCACACCGCGCTTGCCAAACAGGCCGGCCCCGTTTTCGCCGATGACGGCAAGGTCGATATTGCTGCCGGGGTCCGAAAGCACCTCGTCGCGCGCATCGCCGCTGTCATAATAGATCTGGTGCACGGCAACGCCGGTCTTCTCGGTCCAGCGATCGAGGATCTTCTGGTCGATATAGGATTCCCAGATCAACAGGTTCAGCGTTTCCGCTTGCGCGGGCGCTGACGCGATCGATACGCCGAACGCAGCGGAAGCGGCCATTAACGTGTTGCGCATCGAATTAGCCCCGATAGTCCCCGGGGCGGACCTTAGCGCTCAATACTTGATGAATACTTACAAGGGAATGCGCTGGTTGCAATTTGGTTGAAATGCCACCGACCCGGATTCCCGACGGCAGCTGGACTTTTCACGTGGCAGGATGAGGGCGGCGGCCCCCATCCTGCCGTCGTCTGTTACCGGTGGCTTGGAAGTTTTGGCAGGAAGATCGTCAGGAGGCCGAGCAACGGCATGTAGGAGCAGATTGTATAGACGAACTCGATACCGTTGCGATCGGCGAAGATGCCGAGCACGGCAGCGCCGATGCCGCCGAAACCGAAGGCAAAGCCGAAGAACATGCCGGCGATCAGGCCGACGCGGCCCGGCACCAGTTCCTGCGCAAAGACCACGATGGCCGAGAACGCCGAGGAGAAAATGAAGCCGATGAGGATGACGAGCGCAGCCGTCCAGAACAGGTTGGCATAGGGCAGCAGCAGCGCGAAGGGGATGACGCCGAGGATCGAGAACCAGATGACGAAGCGCGCGCCAAAACGGTCGCCGATCGGCCCGCCGAAGATCACGCCGGCAGCCGATGCGCCGAGGAACAGGAACAGGAGCATCTGCGCCTCCTGAACGCCGACGCCGAACTTCTCGATGGTGAAAAAGGTAAAATAGCTGGAAAGGCTGGAGAGATAGGCGTTCTTCGTTGCCGTCAGGATGACGAGAACGATCAGCGTCCAGATGACCTGATTGCGCGGCAGCGGCAAGGTGCGGCTGACGACTTTCCGGCCCGCCGAACTGCGGCGGTGACGGGTGTACCAGACGCTGACCCAGGACAGAACCATGAAACCGGTGAGCGCGATGACGGAGAACCAGCTGAGGCTTCCCTGTCCCTGCGGAATGACGATGAAGGCAGCCAGCAGCGGCCCGATCGCCGTGCCGGTATTGCCGCCGACCTGGAACAGCGACTGGGCAAGGCCGTGACGTCCGCCCGACGCGAGCCGCGCGACACGCGAGGCTTCGGGATGGAAGATGGCCGAACCGATGCCGATCAGGCACGCACCGATGACAAGCACATAGAAGTTGTGGGCGTTGGCGAGCGTAATCAGCCCGGCGCAGGTCGACAGCATCGCCGCCGGCAGCGAAAACGGCATCGGCCAGCGGTCGGTCACGACGCCGACGGCGGGCTGCAGCAGCGATGCGGTGACCTGGAACGCGAAGGTCAGAAGGCCGATCTGCACGAAGTCGAGCGCATAGTTCTCCTTCAGCAGCGGATAGAGCGAGGTCAGCAGCGATTGCATGATGTCGTTCAGCATGTGGCAGAAGCTGACGGCGACGATGACGGAAACGGCCGTCTTTTCCGGGCTGATGCCGCTGGTTGATGATATCGTCGTCATGCTGTCTTCCTCGCGTCCGGCTCTTGAATCTATCAGGATGCGCTGTGTCTACATCGCTTGTGCGTGGCCTGCTTTTGTGCTCTGGTCGCATTCTTTCGAGAGTGGGCCAAATGCGGACAATCGATCTCACCGTACCGGACAGCCAGGGCGACAACGAGCATTTTGCCAGCCTCTCCTGGATCGAAAGCACCGAGGAACCGGTCCCGGCGCTCGGCCGTGTCTATCCCGCTGGCTTCCGGGGGCTGCCCCATAGCCATACGAAGACACAGCTCTGGTGCGCCCGCCGTGGTGTGGTGCTGGTCAGCACCGCGGGGGGGCGCTGGATGATACCACCCGGTCACGGACTGCTCATTCCAGCCGGTCTCGAACATTACAGCGAAATGATCAGCGAAGTGCATATGCATTCCGTCTATGTCAGCCCGTCCGTCGTCGTCTCCGATATGCCGCGCGTGCTCGAGGTCACGGCGCTTGCCGCTAGTCTGATCGAGGAGCTGGTGCAATCGGATGAAAAGCCGCTGACCCCGCGCCGCAAGCGGCTGATCATGGAGCTGCTGCTTGACGAAATCGGTCAGTTGCCCGAGCGTCCGCTTGGCCTGCCGTTTCCGGGCGACGCGCGGCTTGGCCGCCTCTGCAGGCATTTCCTGAAATCGCCCGATGCCAATGCCGGCATTGATGACTGGGCCCGCGATCTCGGCATGAGCCGCCGTTCCTTTACCCGGCTGTTCCGCGCCGAGACAGGCGTCAGTTTCGTCACCTGGCGCCAGCAGGCCTGCATCTTCGCGTCGCTGCCGCGTCTGGCCGGGGGCGAGCCGGTCACCAATGTGGCGCTCGATGCCGGTTATGAGAACATCGCCGCCTTCACCACGATGTTCCGGCGGATGCTGGGGAGTTCACCCAGCACCTATCTGAAGTCGCGAACGGCCTGACTCCGATTTCGCTGCGTATTGCCCGAGCCGCGCGCCAATTCGGGTGTGATTGGTCAGGGGAACAGCGCTTCTTCTGCGGCCGGGTGGTGAGCCGATTTATCTATTCCATTGAAAAACATCATTTATTCTGTCGAGTAACGACCGCCTATGGAAAAGAATGGTTGAAGTTTTCTGGTTAACGGGATGGTAGTGAGGGCAGGCCTATAAGGCCCGGAACGAACCGTTTTTGTATGTCTGGAGTTCCGACGTGTTCAGCCGATCCGTATTTGCCCTTTCCGCAGGGCTGTTTTTTGCCGCTTCCGTTTCCGCCAACGCGCAGGAGGGCCAGCATTTCTGGTCCGGTGACTGGTATCTGAAGGTCGGCGCGACCGGCTTTATCGGGCCGAAATACGATGGCGCGTCCGATCGCCTTTTCCAGGCGGCGCCGCTGATTTCGCTTGGCCGGGCCGGCAGCACGGTGCGGTTTTCGTCACGCAACGACAATCCCGCCTTTGCCTTCGTCGACAAGGGCGCATTTCGCGCCGGTGTCGTCGGCAAGCTGATCTTCGACCGCGACGAGGATACCTCGTCCGACCTCAAGGGGCTCGATCCCGTCCGCTTCGGTGGTGAGCTCGGCGGCTTTGCCGAGGTTTATCCGACCGACTGGCTGCGCATCCGTGCCGAGTTGCGCCAGGGTATCCGCAGCCATCACGGCCTGGTAGCCGATGTCGCGGCGGATGGGTTCGTCGATGTCAGCAGCAATGTCCGCGTCTCAGCAGGCCCCCGCCTGTCGGCCGCCACGAGCGATTATTTCGATGCCTATTACGGCGTCAGTTCATCGGAGGCGGCAAAGTCCGGCTATTCGAAATATACCCCGTCCGGCGGCCTGAACACCATCGGCGCCGGTGCGGCCATCACCTGGCAGGCCACCGAAAAACTCGAAACCAGCGCCTATGCCGAATACAAGCGACTGATGGGCCCGGCGGCGGATTCGAGCCTCGTCAACGAAGGCGGCAGCCGCAACCAGTTCCTGGTCGGCCTTTCCGCCCTTTATCGTTTCGATTTCACGCTGGAATAGGCGCCGGCTTCACAGTGCGGCGGTCTGTCGGCTTGACCCGGGATGGCTTGCGCGGCAAACAAATGGCATGAACACACGTCCAGCCGATTCCGGGCGCGTCCACGATGCGCCGTCCAACAACTGGGTTTACCGCGTGCTGCCAAGGCCGCTCTGGCCCTATGCGCAGCTTGCCCGCTGGGACAGGCCGATCGGCTGGCAATTGCTGATGTGGCCCTGTTTCTGGTCGGCCGCGCTGGCGGCCAATGCGGCAGCCGCACTCGGTACGTTTTCGCCCGGCCGTTTCGTCCTCCACCTGATCCTGTTTTTCACCGGCGCGGTCGCGATGCGCGGGGCCGGCTGCACCTACAATGACATCGTCGATCACGATATCGACATGGAAGTGGCGCGCACCCGCTCACGGCCTCTGCCGTCCGGTCGCGTCAGCCGGTTGCAGGCCAAGGTTTTCATGGTGCTGCAGGCGCTCGCCGGTCTGATCGTGCTGTTGCAGTTCAACGGGTTTTCGATTTTCCTCGGCGTCTTCTCGCTGGTCTTCGTTGCCGTCTATCCGTTCGCCAAGCGGTTTACCGACTGGCCGCAATTCTTCCTCGGCCTTGCCTTTTCCTGGGGGGCTATCATGGGGTGGTCGGCGGAGTTCGGAACGCTTGGGCTTGCACCGGCCGTGCTTTATCTCGCAGCCATCGCCTGGACGGTCGGCTATGATACGATCTATGCCTACCAGGACAGGGAGGATGACGAACTGATCGGCGTGCGCTCAACTGCACGGCGGTTCGGCGAACGTCCGCGTCCGTGGCTATTTGCCCTCTACGGACTGACGGTATTGCTGCTGTTCGTTGCGTTTGCGCTCGCTGGGGCCGGATTGCTGGCCTATATCGGCCTTTTGGTTGCGGCCGTGATGCTGTTTTACCAGATCCTCGTGCTGGATATTCACGATGCCGCTCAGTGCCTGGCCCTGTTCAAATTCAACAATGTTGTTGGACTGATCCTCTTTGCCGGTCTTTGCGCCGCGCTGCTGGTCCGGCTTGCATAAAAAAAGCCCTCCGGATGGCCGGAGGGCAGGGGTCCACCGCAGTAAAACCGTCACCGCGCCGCGCTTCAAAGCGCAAAGGCGCTGGGCTGTTGGCAGGTCACGCCCAGCTCAGTTCCTCGTCGCGGTTCTTCTTCGTCTTGGCAAAACGGGCGGAAAAGGCGGCAATCGCCATAAGGATGAATGTACGCATGAAATGTCTCCTTCTCGTGCCGGCAATGTGCAGGCCGCCTGTGGCGTCAAGAAGGCACTTCCAGAGTTTTCCAAGGGCTTGATAAGAGATTGAAAACAAAAACAAAAAACCGGCTGCAGGGACAGCCGGTCTTTCGCACTGGAGGAAGGCTTGGAGATTGTGTCGAAAATCAGTTCCGGGCGATGATTTCGCGGCCGTTGATCTTCATGTTGACACCGAGGCTGCCGGCCGTGCGGCGCATCAGGAAGCGCGGGCGGCGGTCGTTGAACAGCGAATGGCGGCGGCGCGGCTTGATATCGCGGGTACGGACTTCGCCGATATGGTCTTCCAGCGGGCGGGCGACGCCGTCGGCTTCGACCATCAGCATCGGGATCCGGTAGGCTTCCGACCATGTGCGCCAGTCGGCGGCAATGTCGGAAAGATCGTGGGCGACCAGAAGCGGGATGCAGAGATCCGGGTCGTCATGATGCAGTTCAAGCGTCACGGTCACTTCTCCGTCTCCATGGTCTATGGCGCGGGCCGCAATACCTTTGAAAGCGCGTGCCGGCAGTGCGATCGACAGCGGCAAGCCGCTTGATGGCAGAACCTTGCGCAGCACCGCGCCGCGCTCGTCCAGGCTTATGGTGACATTGCTGGACTGTCCGTGCAAGGTATAGCTTGCCTGCTGGGGGAAGCGTTTCGGATCCATTCGCAGCGTGGTTTCAACCCAAGCCGGTTGGGAAAGTGTTTTCAGCATTTCAATCGCCCTTGTTTTCCTTGAGAGCCGGTTTCCGGTCTTCTCGTCGGGACTTTTCGTCCTCTGTGAGCCAAGGATAGGTGGGCCGCGTTTGAGACCACTTAAAAATCGCAGTTAAAAAACTTTGCATTTCCTGATGGTTAGCAAAGGCCAACGCAGCAGGGTTTCCCAAATCTGAAGAAAATCGGCGGCATTTTTCCGGCCTCCCGATCCTGCGCCGCCGGGGCAAGGAAAAGCCACGCACAAGGATGACCGGCGATGGTGCCTAGGATCATGGCCGCTTTGCGCGGCATTGCGTCCGTGCGGACGCCATAGCGTCGGCAATTTCAGGCGATCGGCAGAGCGGCAATGGTTTCCACATACATCGACTACAATCTCCTCACGCGCGACATGAAGACCAGTCTTCAACGCACGTCGCAACAGACGCTGGTCGCCCGCGAAACCGAATATTATAAGGCCAATATCGGCAATGTCACTTCGATCGATGAGTTCCTCGACGACTACCGGCTCTATGCCTATGCGATGAAGGCCCATGGCCTGGAAGACATGACTTACGCCAAGGCCTTCATGCGCAAGGTCATGGAAAGCGATCTCAGCGACGACAGCAGCTACGCCAATATGCTGACGGATGAGCGCTACCGCAATTTCGCGATGGCGTTCAGTTTTTCCCAGTCGACCGAGGTGGTTCAAAGTGATGCACAGGAAGACGCGCTGATCGGCCTGTATAACCAGACCGTCTCCAACACCGATTCAAAGATGGCCGAGGAGACGCGCTACTACGACACAATGATGGACACGATTACCAACGTGGATCAACTCCTGCAGAACGACAGGTTACGATCCTATACGTTCCGGGTGTTCGGCGTTGACGAGAGATATTACAATTACGAGCAGGTGCGCGGGGCGCTGGTCAGCGATCTCGACGATCCGAACAGCTACTACAACATAAACTTTGCACCGGCCCTGGCGGAAGCGCAGGCGACCAACGCGTCATCTGCCGATGCGCTCTCCGCCCTGTCGAGCCGGGTCCAGTCGCAGACGCGCATCATCAAGATTGACGCACTTCTGGCGCTGCCCGAGACATCGAATGAAGACAAGGTGACGTTGCAGGCCGAAAAGGACACCCTGCAGGCAAACATTGCCACGATCGACGCCGCGTTTCCGGAAATGACCAGCAATATCGATGCCTATGCCGGCGTCGTGGCCGAAATCAGCGATCTGCGGACGCAGATGGCCGAGCCCGATCTCACCGACACAGAACGTGCCGCATTGCAGGCGCAGATCGACCAGCGTCAGGCCTCGCTCGCCACCATGAAAGGCGTGACCTTCTACGCCACAGATTTGCAGACCAAGCAGGCGCAGAGTTCCGCCACGATTTCGCGGATCGCGGTCTTCAAGGATCTGGCCCTGATGTATGATTTCGCAGCGGATGGCTCAGTGCCCGCCGGCGGAACGGCACAGGCCGCAGACAGCCGGCAGGCAACCAAGGAAGTCTATGCCTACAAGGCTCCGCGCGCCACGACATCGGTCGCCCTGCTGCACAAGGCTTATTATGAGAACACGATCGCAACCGTCACCACGGTTGCGCAGATCAAGGGTGACAGCCGGCTCTATTCCTACATCCTTACAGCCTTCGGCCTGCCGTCCAGCACGACGGTGACGACGCTCGAAAGCATTCTGACCAGCGATCCGAACGACCCGGCGAGCTTCGTCAACACCAAGGGGGGCGAATTCAACGCGGCCTACAAGGCGTTGCGGGCGGCGTTCAATTTCCAGACGGACGGGACGCTGTCGGCCGGCGATACGGCGCAAACCGCAGCGCAGACCAAGCTGACCTCCGACAACTACATGGTGCGCTACAACGACGCCGACGAAGCTGCCGACGAGAGCCTGATCAAGTCCTACAAAAGCCTGATGAGCGTCGTTTCCAATGTCGACGACCTGCTGTCCGACACCAAGATCATGAAGCTGGCGCTCACCGCTGTCGGCCTCGAAAACGAGGACGACACCGCGCGCAAGTTGAGAAAGGTGCTGACAAGCGATCTCACCGATCCGGCAAGCTATGTCTATACGCTGAAGGACGACCGCTACGTTCAGCTGGCAAAAGCCTTCAATTTCAACGCCGACGGGTCGGCCGGCGTGCCGATGCTGGCGCAGGCCGAATCCGAGATTCTCAACACCGCCAAATCCTATGTCATCGAAAAAAGCCGGTTTGCCAGCGAGGATGAAAAGACCAAGGCAACCGCGGAAGCGAAATATTACAGCGGTGAGATCGAGAAGATCAAAACGCTTGACCAGCTTCTGTCCAACCGCCGCCTGGTCGATTTCATGCTCGTTGCCGCCGGTCTCGATCCGGAAAAGGTGACGACCGACTACGTCCGCAAGATGTTCGCTTCCGATTTCAACGATCCGAACAGCTTCATCAACAAAGAGCCGGACACGACGATCTACAAGGAGCTCGTCTCCTCCTACAATTTTGACAGCGAGGGCAATCTGGCACGCCCGGGACTTGGTATCCAGACCAAGCGCGGGCTGTTGGAGACCGAAGATCTCTATCTGAACCAGACCCTCGAGCAGCAAAAGGGTGAGGACAATGCCGGTGTCCGTCTGGCGCTCTACTTCCGGCGCCAGGCGACAGGGATCAACACCGCTTATGATCTTTTGGCCGACAGCGCCCTGCTGCAGGTTATCCAGACGACGTTCAGTATCCCCGAGGAGATGTCGAGCGCCGATGTCGATGTGCAATATGCCTATATCAACCGCGTCCTGGACGTGGAGGACCTACAGGATCCGGACAAGCTGGAAAAGCTGCTTCTCCGCTTCACCGCGCTCTATGATGTCGAGAATAATGTCGACGTGTCCGGCGCCCAGATGATCCTGTCGGGCGGTGGCGGCGGCATCAGCGCGGATACGCTGTTCAGCCTGTCGCAACTGCGCCTGGGTGGCTTCTGATTCTGGCTTCAGGCCTTGAGCACCTTGCCGGGGTTCATGATGCCGGCGGGGTCGAAGGCATGCTTGATCCGCTGCATCAGGCCGATCTCGATCGGCGAGCGGACTTCGGCCAGTTCGTCGCGCTTCAACTGACCGATGCCGTGCTCGGCCGAGATCGAGCCATTGTATTTCAGGACGATGCCGTGGACGATCGCATTCATCTCGCGCCAGCGGCCGATGAACTGATCCTTGTCGGCGCCGACCGGCTGCGAGATGTTATAGTGAATGTTGCCGTCACCCATATGGCCGAACGCGCAGATGCGGGCGCCGGGAATGGCTTTCATCACCGCCGCATCGGCCTCCGCCATGAAGGCCGGAATGCTGGAGACCGGCACGGACACATCATGCTTGATCGACCCGCCCTCCGGTTTCTGGGCCGGCGACATGCTTTCGCGCATGTGCCAGAGGCTCTTGCGCTGCGCTTCGCTCGCGGCCACGACGGCATTTTCGACGAGGCCGCTGGAGATTTCCGTTTCGAGCAGCGCCTGCATCATCCGCTCGGCACTTTCGGCCGAATCCGAGGTCGAGATGTCGATCAGCGCATACCAGGCATGAACCGTCTCCATTGGATCGCGCACACCGGGAATATGTCTTGCGGTAAACTCGACGCCCAGGCGCGGCATCAGCTCAAAGCCGGTCAGCGCCGGGCCGCAGAGGCTCGAGGCCTTGTCGAACAGGGCCAGTGCATCCGAAACGCTTTTCAGACCGGCAAAGGCGACCTGATGGCCGCGCGGCTGCGGAAACAGTTTTAGCACCGCGCCGGTGATAATGCCGAGCGTGCCCTCGGCGCCGATAAACAGGTCGCGCAGGTCGTAGCCGGTATTGTCCTTCTTCAGCCGCCGCAGCCCGTCCCAGACCTCGCCGGTCGGCAATACAACTTCGAGGCCGAGGCAGAGCTGCCGCATGTTGCCATAGGCAAGCACCGCGGTGCCGCCGGCATTGGTGGACAGGTTGCCGCCGATCTGGCAGGAGCCTTCCGAGCCGAGCGACAGCGGAAACAGCCGGCCATGCGCCTCCGCCGCCTTCTGGATATCGGCAAGAATGCAGCCGGCATCGGCAACGATGACATTGCCGACGGGATCGATATCGCGGATGCGGTTCAGCCGCTGGAGCGACAGCACGATATCATCAGCCCCGGTGCGCGGAATCTGTCCTGCCACATGGCCTGTATTGCCGCCTTGCGGCACGATCGCGACACCGGTTTCGCTGGCAAGCTTGAGGATTTCAGACACTTCCGCGACGCTGCCGGGTCTGAGCACCAGTGGCGCGTTGCCCTTGTAGAGGCCGCGGGATTCGATGAGATAAGGCGCAATGCCGGCCTGATCCGTCAGCGCATTTGCCGCGCCGACGATGGCGGTGAAGCGGGCGATGAGATCGGCGGAGGGCAGGGCGTTGGTCATAGGGTCATTCCCGTGGCGCAGCGGCGCGTTCGATCCGGTCGACGATCGCCTCGCCAAGACCCTCGTTCGGGATCGGTCCGAAAGCGATGGTTTTGGCGCCGGAAGCATCGGCCTGTTTCATATAGGCGAACAGATTGGCGGCGGCCTCGCGCAGGTTTGCCGAAGGGCTGAGGTCGAGCACCGCTTTGGCATTCTCCTCGCCCGGCAGCGATTTGCCGCCAAACCGGATCACGGCTTCTCCCGGTTTGACATCCGCCGCATTCAGCCGCACCGCAGCACCCGGCGCATAATGCGAAGCGAGCATGCCCGGCGCTTCGATTGCAGCTCCGGCCGTTTCAGGCCGCAAAACCGTCTTGCCGGTCAACCGCTCGATATCCGCCACATCCAGGCCGCCTGGACGCAGCAACCGGATTTCATCGCCGTCCACCTTGATGATGGTCGATTCCAGTCCGATTTCGGCAGCGCCCGCATCGAGGATCAATCTCAGCTTGTTGCCGAGATCGGCTTCGACATGGGCGGCACTGGTCGGGCTGATCTTGCCCGAGGTATTGGCGCTCGGTGCTGCCAGCGGCCTGCCGAAGCGGGCGATGACCTGCCGCGAAAATCCTTCCGGCATGCGGATGCCCAGCGTATCGAGGCCGGCGGATGCCAGTGGATGCACGCCGCTCTCCGGCTTGATCGGGAGGATCAGCGTTAGCGGCCCCGGCCAGAAGGCTTCGGCCAGTTGCCGCGACAGGGGATCGAAGGTGACATGCGCCTCGGCCATGGCAAAATCGGCGACATGGCAGATCAGCGGGTTGAAACGGGGACGGCCCTTCATTTCATAGATACGGCTGATCGCGTCCGCATTGGTGGCATCGGCGGCCAGCCCATAGACGGTCTCCGTCGGGATCGCCACCGGCAGGCCTTCGTAAAGCGTCTCGCAGGCAATCGCCAAAGCGCGCTCCGGCTCGGTCCGTGTGTCTATAATCAGCGCCATCAAGCTTCCAAACGTCAATGCGCCCTCTCGAAAAGGCAGGCAGGCGCTCCGGCGTTTCCTTTATAGGGCCAGGCAGGAGATTGCCAAGCGCATTCGAAAGGTCCATTCGAACGCTGGGGTCAATTGTTCCTATTCGCTACAGCCGGTTAAGGTTTCTTAAAATGCGACAGTTCCGGTTAGCGGCGATGAAAGTTGCCCATGCTAGGTGTCCGGTCCTGCACACAGCCGGAGCCCTCATGGCCAACAAGAAATCCATGCCGAACGACCTTGCCCTGCGGATCGCCACCGCCATGCACCAGATGGGCATCGATGCCATCCCCCGGAATTACGAGCTCGTCTACGAAGCCTATGCCGGTGCCAATCCGGACCTGGTGCGCGATTTCATCGCGCTCGGTAAATACAAGTCGCAATCGGCGCTCGACGAACTTGGCCGCAAATATTTGCCGCATCATCACGAAGCAAGCGTTCTGGCACGATCGACGACGATCGTGCGCGACGAGATGAGCAATTTCATGAACCTTTTGTCGCGTGAAAAAGACCAGCTCGATGATTACGGGCGGCTGATCAGCGAGGCGACGAAAGCGCTGGTGGTCTCCGACGACGCGAACCAGACGGCACTGCAAAACTCCATTCAGGCGTTGAAGCGCGCCACCGAGCGGCAGGTCTCGCACAATGCCGAAATGGAGCAGAGCGTCACCGCGCAGTCCACCGTTATCGCCGGTGTCCAGAAAGAGCTTGCCGACTTTGAAGCAAAGAAATTTTCGGACGCTGTAACGGGGCTTGCCAATCGCCGCGCCTTCAACAAGACACTGGCCAAGGTCTATGCCGATCCCGATCTGCCGCTTGTCTGCGGTGTCGCCATTGCCGAGCCCGACACCAGCCGCCGCCTGTCGGGAGAACAGGCCGCCGCCTTGGTGGAGCCGCTGGCCCGGCATATCGGCGGTATTATCCAACAGGCTTTCCCGTCAACCGAGCTGGTCGCCCGTTTCGACGGCACCCGTTTCGGCTTTCTGGTCAGCGCAGGCGAGGAGCGGGAGGTGGTGCGGCTCGTGGCACTTCTGCGCTCGGCTTTGCGCGGCACGCATTTCAAACATCCAAAGACCGGACGCGACCTCGGCTGCGTGACGCTTTCGGTGGGCGTGTGCATGTCGGATCATGCCGGCAACGCGTTTGATCTCGTCAATACGGCGGAAAAGGCACTCGCCAGGGCGCAGGGCAAGGGCGGAGACCAGACGGTCGTTCATGGGTCCGAAAGCGAGCACCCGCCCGGGCGTGACTGGCTGATCTACAAGCAATGATCACAGGGCGCTAATGATCTTGCGAAGCTCTTCGTTGCGGGCGCCGAGCAAAAGCACGTTCTTCAGCGCTTCCTTGGGGTCGCGGGTGCGAAACAAAAGGCCGTTGTCGTGCACTGCACGATTGACGGTCAGCTTGCCCGCTTCTGCGTCCAGCTCTGTCGCCACCGCGAAATACATCCGCGAGTAGCCGAGCTTGATTTTCTCGAAAAAGTGCTGGTCGTCGCCGATGTCGGAGAAGAAGTTGGCGATGTAGAACGACCACCGGACGTCCTCGAACTTGGCGAATTTCGTCCGGGCAGCCGTTACGTGGCAGTAGCCGAGATGCGGACTGCCGGCCAGCGTGCGGTGAAACAGCAGTTTGGGGAAACGGATCGAACGATGGAACCCGTTGATCCGGTCATGCGTGACGGTACCGGCCGCTTCGAGTTTCTTGCCGGTGCGGGCCGCCACTTCCTGATGGGTCAGATAGCGCTTTTCAGCGGCGCTCCATTCCTGCTGGCGCCGGTTGATCCGCCCGGTGCGCAGGAATTCCGTATGGATCGCAGTCTTCTGCGAAGGAGCCGGCTCTTTGACCGCGGCGGCATCGTAATATCTCAAGTTTGACATCGGCCCGTACCAGGATGCGGCGGAATGCGGACAAGGCATGCCGGCGCGTAATCGCATATGAGACGAAGCTACAGTGTTATGGTTAATGCAATCTTGCCAGGCATCAACCATTTGCAATGGTGCGAGGTTTGTGGGAGCCGCCACAAAATGTCGCAAAGAGGCCGCGGTTCAGCCGATTGCCAGGGCGCTGGGCAGAAAACAGGCCTTTTGCTCCAGTTTCAGCAGAACATATTGTTTATGCTTATAAAATAGCCAGATTGGTTGCTGTCCTTCGCAATATTTGCCGTGTCGTCATTCTGGAATCGGATGTCGCTAATCGGCAGCTATTTGGCCGGGACACAAGGTTAGATGAAAACACTCAAGGTGCCGCCTTTATAGGGAGGGCGGAGAATTGGGAAGCCGGTCGAAATCCGGCGCTGCCCCCGCAACGGTGGTGGAGCGAAACCTCGGCAAAAGGCCACTGGAGAAATCCGGGAAGGCGCCGCGATGGTCCGCAAGGACAGCTCCAGAGCCCGGAAACCAGCCTTGTGGCGAAATTGATATCTGGGTGCGGCGGGCAGCCGGAAGAGAACCACTATATCCACGCGCTCTCCCGGCGCGGCGGTGGTTCCTTTCCTGCCTGCTGCAACTTTCAAAAAGAGTTGGCGAGCACAAGGAAATGACCATGGATCTCCGCAGTGAAGTCCTTCGCAAATTGAAGACCCGGCGTGCCGGGCACAGTCTCGAGCAGGCATTCTACACCGATCCCGATCTCTACAGGATCGATATGGAAGAGATCTGGTACAAGGACTGGCTGTTTATCGGCCATGACTGCGAAATCCCGAAATCCGGCAATTATTTCACCGTGCAGGTCGGCGAGTATCCGGTCGTCATCGTCCGCGACCGCACCGGCACCGTCCGGGCCCTGCACAATTCCTGCCGCCATCGCGGCTCGCGCGTCTGCGCCGGCGCCAAGGGCTCGTCCGCCAAGCTTGTCTGTCCCTATCACCAGTGGACCTACGAGCTTGACGGCAAGCTTTTGTTCGCCCGCCAGATGGGCGAGGATTTCGACAAGAACCAGCACGGTCTGAAACCGATCCATTGCGAAACCATCGGCGGCTATATCTTTATCTGCCTTGCCGAAGAGGCGATGGATTTCCAGCCCGTGCGCGACATGGTCTCGTCCTATGTCACCCCGCACAATCTGAAGGACACCAAGGTCGCGTTTGAAAGCACGATCATCGAGAAGGGCAACTGGAAGCTCGTCTGGGAAAACAACCGCGAATGCTACCATTGCGCGGCAAACCACCCCGAGCTTTGCCGCACCTATCCGGAAGCCCCGACCGCAACCGGCGTGCAGGGCGCCAAGGACGATCCCGTCATTGCCGAACACTGGGCAAAATGCGAAGCCGAGGGCTTGCCGAGCGAGTTCAAGATGTCGCCGACCGGCCAGTTCCGCGTTGCCCGCATGCCGCTGATCGAGAATGCCGAGAGCTACACCATGTCGGGAAAGCGGGCCGTCCAGCGCCAGCTCTCCGACGATGTCAGCCAGGATCATATCGGCACCCTCTTGCTGTTCCACTATCCGAGCACCTGGAACCACGTGCTGGCCGACCACGCCATCACCTTCCGCGTCCTGCCGCTTGGTCCTGAACTCACCCAGGTCACCACCAAATGGCTGGTGCACAAGGATGCCGTCGAAGGCGTCGATTACAATCTGGAAGAACTGACGCATGTCTGGACCGAGACCAATGACCAGGATCGCCAGATCGTCGAGGAAAATGCCTTCGGCATCCGCTCGCCCGCCTATCAGCCCGGCCCCTATTCGCCGGAACACGAGGGCGGCGTGATGCAGTTCGTCGAATGGTACACCAACTTTATGCAGGATCGCCTGCAGGGTAATTCCATCTCAACCCCTCTGGTTCGGGTCGCCTGACATGACGATTGCTTCCTCCTTCCGGCACTTCGATGAGCTGCAGCCGTTCAATGACCGGCAGCAACTGCTGGAATGCATCTCCGTCACCGTCGAAGGGCCGGATGTGATGACATTCGGCTTCAAGGCCGACAAGGACAGCTGGTTCCGCTACCTGCCGGGCCAGTTCGTCACGCTCGAACTGCCTGTGAGCGTGGATGATCCGGTGATGCGCACCTACACGCTGTCCTCGACGCCGTCGCGGCCGTTTTCCATCGCCGTCACCGTCAAGGCCCAGGCATCGAGCATCGGCACGCGCTGGATGTTCGATCACCTGAAGCCGGGGATGAAGCTGAAGGCCTTCGGGCCGCTCGGCGACTTCTCCTTCGTGCGCCATCCGGGTGAAAAATACCTGTTCATCTCCGCCGGTTCCGGCATCACGCCGATGATGTCGATGACCCGCTGGATGGCCGATTGCGCCCCGCAGACGGATGTCTCCTTCCTGTCCTGCGCCCGCCAGCCGGACGATCTGTTGTTCCGCGACGAGCTGGAGAACATCTCCCGCAACATGCCGAACCTCAATCTCGGCTTCATCGTCGAAACCCATGCGCCGCGACACAGCTGGCACGGACTGCGCGGCCGCATCGAGACCTCCAAGCTGGCCCTGCTGGCGCCGGATTTCCGCGAACGCACTGTCTTTTGCTGTGGCCCGGAGCCGTTCATGCGCGGCGTCAAATCCATGCTGGAAAGCGTCGGCTTCGACATGAACCGCTATCACGAGGAAAGCTTTCAGCCGGCCAGTGCGCCGGATCCTGCAGAGCTTGCCATTCGTGCAGGCGCCGGGGAGGCGGATGCAAGCGCGGTTTCCACCATCACGTTTACGATGGCCGGCAAGGACGCCAAGTGTCAGCCCGGCCAGACCATCCTGCAGACGGCGCGCTTGGCCGGCGTCCGCATCGGGGCCGCCTGCGAAGGCGGACTGTGCGGCACCTGCCGGGTGATGAAGATTTCAGGAGAGGTCGAGATGAACCACAATGGCGGCATCCTCGATGACGAAATCGACGAGGGTTACATCCTCGCCTGCTGTTCGCGCCCGATCGGCGACGTGCAGATCGAGGCGTGACGCGCCGGAATTGCCAAGCGTAGACGAGCGGACGTATTTCTGCGCAGGATTGCCCCTCACCCTAGCCCTCTCCCCGCATGCGGGGAGAGGGGATGACGCCAGCCTTTCAAAGCGGCTCACCATCATAAGATGTTCATTGGCGGCAAGGTTCGCGTAAGTTGCGCTCTCTAGTTTCGAAGGGTAATCGATACGGGGCGTGAAAAATGCGAACCAAAGATTTGACTTACGAGCTTCTCCAGGCGTCGAAGATGAGCGCCGAGCGCAGTGACAAAAAGATGCTCGTGTTCCTTATCGAGATGGCGCTCCTGGAAGCAGAGCTATCCATGCCGGCCCCGCTGAATGTCAAAAGCGCACATCCTGTGCGTATTCCCCAGATCCCCCTATCCGGAAGAGCGCCCGCCGATCTCAGGCGCGCATGAGCAGGCGCCCGGATTGCCGGCACCTCCGCGTGCGGCAACAATCACCTCGCTAATCGTGCTCAGGATTGGGGCACAACCGGGTTCGCCTTCGCCTTCGAGCGGCAGGCTGCAAACACGTCAAGGCCCGGATTATAGACTTTCGTGACGACGTTCATCATGCCAAGCACGGTGTGAAACAGGTTGTCATGCGAGGTTGGAGCGTCTGTATGGCTCTGAAGGCAGCTTCGGTCCAGGCCGGTCAGTTGCGCATAGGTGTCGGAGAACCAGGCGATGAAGGGGACGTGGGTCTGCTCTGCGGGCGCAAACATGTAGGGCGCGCCATGCAGGAACAATCCGTTCTCGCCGAGCGACTCGCCATGGTCCGACATATAGATCATCGCGCCATCGACCGTGCCTTGATGCTTCTTCAGAAGCTTGATCACTTCTGACAGGTTGTGGTCGGTGTAGAGGATGCTGTTGTCATAGGCGTTGACGATCTCCTCGCGCGAGCAATCGGAGAGCTGCGGGGTACGGCAATCGGGCTTGAAGCGGCGGAACTCTTCCGGATAGCGCAGATAATAGGCCGGGCCGTGACTGCCGAGCTGGTGCAGAACGATGACGGTGTTCTTGGTGATGCCGGCTAGCTTTTCATCGAGTTTGGTCAGGAAAATGTCGTCCAGGCATTCGCCATCCTTGCAGAGTTTGCTGTTCTTCTGCTTGGTCAGGCTGGCAAAGCTGACGAGATCGGCGATCCCCTTGCTGCCGGTATTGTTGTCCCACCAATAGCCGTCAATGCCGGCGCGGCGCAGGACGTCCATCAACGTGTCGGTGGAGCGCGCCTTGCGGTCGGAATAGTTCTTTCTGCCATAAACGGAAAACATGCAGGGCAGTGAAACGGCCGTCGCCGTTCCGCAGCTGGTCGTCCCGATGAAGTTCGTCACACCAAGTGTTTTCAGTTCCGGATTGGTTTCCCGGTCATAGCCGTTCAAGGAGAAGTTCATGGCCCGCGCGGTTTCGCCTGCGACGATAATGGTGACGACGGGTTTTTGCGTCTGGGCATAGATCGGGCCAAGTTTGGCGTCTGTGCCCAGCGGAGCACGGACGATACCGATCTCGCGATAGGTGCTGACCCCCAGGCCGATTGCCGAGGTGATGGCGGCAAACGGCGTCAGCTTTGCCATCATGTCGCGATGTTCGCGGATATTTGAAGAGATCCCCGAATAATCCGAGACAATCAGCCCGATGCAGAGCGACAGGCAGAGCGAAATGACCGCAAGGTTCACGAAAAATTTGCCGATGAACGGGCGGTGCCTGATCCGGATCAGGCATACCAGCATCGATGGCAGGATCCCGTAGATGAGGACATGCAGCACAAACGCAGTCGTAACCAGATGACCGGCCTCCTGCGGCGTCGTCACCACGGCGTTGCGGATCATTTCCTTGTCGATCACCACACCGAAGAAATCCGTGTAGTAGGCGGAAATCGCTCCGGCGATGAGGAGGAAGATCAGAAACGGCTTGACCAGGTATTTGACCGAGAACATCACGACGCCTGCAAAGACAAGCAGGGTTATTGCCGCGGCAAACGTATAGAAGCCAAGGTGGAGGCCGCCGAACACATAGAAGACTTCGTTCCAGAAGGTCAGGTTCAGGAGACACAGAATGTAGAGGGCGACCAGCAGGCTGAGCGGTATGCTGCCCATGGTGGGTCGCTTTATCGAGCGAAAATTCAAGACAGGCTCCGGCAATCAAGGCAGGGACGGTGACGATTTTCCTCCTCTTGCGCTTGCCGGCTGACAGGAGGCTGAACGTCTGGGGCTTTGGCCACGACGGCCAAAAGCGCATTCCAAAGCTGCGACCGGGCGCACTGGCGCCATGGGTCGGGAGGCCGAGCCGAAGACCTCAATGGTTGTGCATGCTGCTGGCTGAGGCAATCTGTTCAGCGGAAACGGGCCCGATCGATCCCGTCACGGTCATATCAACGCCTATGCTAACGCTCGAGAAAGCGCCCGAGAAAGCCCCTGCTTTGCCCGAGGCGATCAGAAGCGGCTTGTCCAGCGGCTTTGCCGGCAGAAGCTCGCCCTTGGCCCAGACAGCCTTCAGTGCCTTGGCATTCATCGCCGCGACATTGACATCGATGTCGGTGAGCGTTCCGGCGACGCGGTAGGGGCAACGCCGCTTGCCGCAGTTGGCGGCGGCGGAGAACTGCCAGAGCGCGTAGGCATCCCAGTTCCCCATCGGAAAGACATTGCCGATGCCCGGTTTGTAGCGGGCATACCAGAGCGGCAGGCGCGACAGGATCGGGAAGCGGTCGCGGTTGGCAGCGATATACTTGGCGGTGGTGTGATTGGTGTAGAGCATCGGATAACGGCCGGTGCGGGTCCGGATATGACCGGCGAAAATGGCCGCGTCTTCCAGCGACATGTATTTTTCAGGATCGATGCCCTCGATATCGAGCACCATCAGTTCGTCGTCGCGCGGCGCGGCATAGTCGAGGAAATGATTGGCCTGATCGACCGGGTTGCCGGGGCGGGCGAGGTGGTAGGCTCCCCAGAGAAGGCCGCTTGCCCGGGCGATGAGGCGCCGTGTCTGGTAGAGTTCCCGGCTGACGGCATATTTGCGCCACATCGTCTTGCAGTGGGCAACCGTGTCGCCGGCATGATCGCCGGTACAGGCAAAGCTCTCCGGCAGTCCGTCGGATGCCTTGGAGATGAAGCCGGCAATGCGCTTGTCCTGCAGCATTGCGTCCCAGTCGATGATGTTGAGTTCGTAGGCATCGATGACCAGCGCATGGTCGGTTGATTTCCACGGCATGAGATCGCGTGCCGATGTTGCGTTGGGGATCAGCGCGACGCCGAGGAAAACGGCGAGGCGGAAAAACTTGCCCAAACGTGCGATCCGGCGCTTTTCCATGAGAAGAGGGTGCGGAAAGATAATTAAGGGAAGGTTAACATTAAGCCTCTTCATTGAGACTTGGCCTAACACGTCTAGCGCGTGTTTGCCGGACATGCTTAGTTGTGGTGCCGTGGAACAAAAACAGCCGCAAATCGTTCTATCGGCAAGACAATATAGCTCGATAGCAATTGAAGGAGGAGCCCCTCATGGGTGTTTTCAGTTTAAAGGCAGCATCGCTGGCGCTGTCCGCCGTGTTGCTGGCGACGTCATTTACACCGTCGCAGGCCTTCACCCAGATCCCGGTTCCGGTCACGGCTGAACGCGCGAATGTCGAAATCGTCCAAATTTCGCACCGCGACGGCCATTACAGGCGCCATTACAACAACAGGCGTCACTATAATAATAACAGGCATGGCTATTATCACCGTGGCGGCTATTCCTATTACAACGGTCATCGCGGCTACAACTATTACCGGCCGGGATACCGCGAATATAATGGCTGGTGGTTCCCGCTCGGCGCGTTTGCGGCCGGTGCCATCATCGGCGGTGCCATAGCCCAGCCTCCGGTGCGCTACGGCGGAAGCCATACCGAATGGTGCTATAACCGCTATCGCAGCTACCGCGCCTACGACAACACTTATCAGCCGAACTACGGCCCGCGCAGGCAGTGCATTTCTCCTTACTGATACGGTGATTTGATCAGCACTGACTTAAGGCCGGGGACTTTGTCTCCGGCCATTTTTGTGCGGATTAGAGGATTCCGATCCGCCTGAGGATCGTCCAGGCCAGTCCCATCGACAGCAGGATGAACAGCCCGGCAATCAACGTCCCGTGAATGCCGTCGGCAAAGGGCAGGCTGCTGGTGTTCATGCCGAAAAAGCCGGTGACCAGCGTCGGCGGCAAAAGGAAGGCCGTCATCAGCGACAGGATGTAGAGATGGCGGTTGGTCTCCGACGACAGCTTGCTGTCGATCTCTTCATGCAGCAGGCGGGCCCGTTCCTGCAGCGCAAAGACATCGCGGTCCACGGCTTCGAGCCTGTCCGACAGACGTTCGGCCACGTCGATGAACCCTTCCGGCACCTCGTCCTCTTCCGAGGTTCCAGCCCGGCGCAATAGGGCCAACAGTGTGCGCAGGTGCCGATGCAGGCGCACGGCGGTTCGCCTCAGCGGCGCCAGGCGCGGCTGATGGTTGTGCCCGGCCTCGCCGTAAACATCATCCTCGATGACGTTGAGGTCTTCCGTCAGTTCCAGCACGAGGCTGATCAAGGTCCGCTGGAATTCGACCACCATCATTTCGAACAGGTCGATCGGCCGGGCGCAGCGGGCATTTTTCTCGACGGCCGCCTTGACCCGGTCGATGCTGCGCAACGGGTGCAGCCGCGTGGTGATAATGATCTTTTCGGTAACGGCGAAATGCAGCCAGCCGATGGTTTTCGTCTCGGCGTCGAAGGTGCGCTCGAAATCGACCAGCGTGCCAAAGACGATATCGTCGGAGACGGCGATGGCCGCCTGTGTATCATGGCTGATCAGCGTTGAAAGCGCTGCCTGTGGCAGGGTGGTGATGCGTTCGATCAGGGCAGGGGTGCGGGCATCGCTCAGCGCCAGGTGCAGCCAGACCCAGCCGTCGCCCTCCATCAGTGCATCTATGGAGGAATCGGCGGCGATCCGCACGCAACGGCTTTCGCCCGGCAGGAAACGATAGGCCCAGACGAGCCCCGGTATTTCGGACGAGATCAGGTTCATGCAGCATTGTTCCGGGCGGAGGCAGACTTCGCTGTATTCGGGTTTCATGACAGTTTTGTTACATGGGCAGCGGCAAGCCGGGATAACAGGCTCAATCGAATATTGACGTTTACGTAAAAATCAATAATTTCGGGACCAACGAACACGCCATTGCTGGACTGAGGGACGGCAATGTTGTCATGTGGCTGCGGGAGGATACGGCGATGTACAAGGCACCGGTTGAGGAAATTCTGTTCACGCTCAAGCACGTGGCTGGGCTCGGCGAGGATCTGGCTGCAGGCATTTTCGGTGATCTCGATGAGGATCTGGTCGACGCGATCGTCGGTGAAGCCGGCCGCTTCGCCACCGAAGAGGTCGCGCCGCTGGCCGATATCGGTGACAGGCAGGGCTCGAAACTCGTCGATGGCAAGGTACAGGTGCCCGAAGGCTGGAGCGACCTCTATCGCAACTGGGCGGCCGGCGGCTGGAACAGCCTGACGGCGCCGGAGGAATTCGGCGGCCAGGCGCTGCCGCATATGCTGCATATCGCTGCCATGGAGTTCTGGAATGCCGGATCGATGGCCTTCGCGCTGGCGCCGATGCTGACCATGGGCGCCGTCGATGCGCTGGAGAAGCATGGATCCCAGGAGCTCAAATCAACGTTCCTCGCAAAGATGATTTCCGGCGAATGGACCGGGACGATGAACCTGACGGAACCGCATGCAGGCTCCGATCTCGGGGTCCTGAAGACCCGCGCCGAGCGCCGCGACGACGGCACCTACCGGATTTTCGGCCAGAAGATCTTCATCACCTGGGGCGATCACGAAGTGACCGGAAATATCGTCCACCTGGTCTTGGCGCGGATCGCCGGGGCGCCGGAGGGAACGCGCGGCATCTCGCTGTTTCTGGTGCCGAAATTCCTCGTCAATGCCGACGGTTCGCTGGGCGCCCGCAACGATCTGTTCTGTCATTCGCTCGAACACAAGCTCGGCATCCATGCCTCGCCGACCTGCACCATGGTCTATGGCGACGGCCGGTTCGGCGCGGAAAAGGGTGCTGTCGGCTATCTCGTCGGCGAGGAAAACAAGGGCCTCAACTGCATGTTTACGATGATGAACAATGCCCGGCTTGCCGTCGGCATACAGGGTGTGGCGATGGCTGACGCCGCGACCCAGCATGCGCTGAACTATGCCCGCGAACGCACGCAGGGCAAGGCGCCCGGCTGGAAGGGCGCGGGCATGAGCCCGATCATCGAACACCCCGATATCGCCCGCACGCTCTTGACCATGAAAGCCCTGACACAGGGCGCCCGCGCCATCGCGTTCACCTGCGCCCGTGCCGTCGACCGGGCGCATGTCTCAAAGGGTGACGAGGCCCGCTATTGGCAGGAGCGCTCCAGTCTTTTGACGCCGGTCGCCAAGTCCTTCGGCACCGATGTTGGCATCGAGGCCGCCTCCATGGGCATCCAGGTTCACGGCGGCATGGGTTTCATCGAAGAGACCGGCGCCGCGCGTTACCTGCGCGACGCCCGGATCGCGCCGATCTACGAAGGAACCAATGGCATCCAGGCGATCGATCTCGTCACCCGCAAGCTGCCCCTGTCGGATGGCGGCCATGTGCGCGGTTTCATCGCCGAATTGGAGGCGGTGGCTCAAGAGGTAGGGGCATCGAACCTTGCCGGTTTCGGCGAAACCGGCAGCCGTCTTGACGATGCGATCGCCGATCTGGAAGAGACGACGGAATGGCTGCTTGCGCGCCTCGCCGAAGGCAAAGCCGCTGAAGCGCTCGCCGGGGCAACCGCCTATCAGCGGCTGTTCGGCCTGACGCTGACCGGCGTCTATCTCGCCAAGGGCGGGTTGGCCGAGGTTGGCGATGGTGGCCGTGATGTCCGCATCGCGCTTTGCCGTTTCGCGGCCGAAAACCTTTTGGGCGAAACGGTGGCGCTGAAGAACACCATCGTCACAGGTGCCGCAAGCCTTGCCAGCGCCCGTATCGCACTTGCCTGATCGAAAAGGCGCAAAGGAGATGACCATGACCGATGACGTTCTGATCGAGCGGCCAGAAGCCTATCCGGGCGTTCAGGTCATCCGCTTCAACCGGCCGGCCAAGAAGAATGCCATCACGCGGGCGATGTACGCCAAGATGGCCAATGCGCTCATCGTCGCAGGCACCGACGACGCCATTCGCGTCACCGCGTTTCTGGGCACCGAAGGCTGCTTTTCAGCCGGCAACGACATGGCCGATTTCATGGCGTTCGCCATGGGCGGGGCGATGGGGCAGGAAGTGATCGAGTTCCTGAAGGCTCTGGCCGGTGCCGCCAAGCCGGTCATCTCCGGTGTCGATGGCCTGGCGATCGGTATCGGTACGACGATCCACCTGCACTGCGATATGACCATCGCCTCGGCGCGCTCGACCTTCAAGACGCCGTTCGTCGATCTGGCCCTGGTGCCAGAGGCGGCCTCCAGCCTGATCGTACCGCGTATTGCGGGTCATCAGCGCGCCTTTGCGCTTCTGGCCGCCGGCGAGGCGTTCACGGCCGCCGACGCGCAGGAGGCCGGGCTGATCTGGAAGATCGCCGGTGCCGATGCGATCGAGGACGAGGTGATGGCGCTTGCCGAAAGTCTGGCGAAAAAGCCGCCGGAAGCGCTGCGCATCGCGCGCAACCTCATTCGCGGCGACCGGTCAGACGTGCTGGCTCGCATCGATGAAGAGGCAAAATACTTTGCCGCGCAATTGAAGAGCGCCGAAGCGCGTGCGGCTTTCGAGGCTTTCATGCGCCGCTGATTGGAATATCTCTCTTCTCCCCGTCGGGGAGAAGAGGCGGCATGCCGCCTGCCTTGCGATTCATATGCCATCCCGACCTTGCCGGATGGCGGGGTGTACCCCATATTGAACCCTGTTGCGTGGAGGAATTCCGGCATTGGGAGCGTGCCGGCAAGTCAAGGATTCGTCCATGCGGTCTCGTTTCAGGTTTTCCCTCTCCGATATGCTGAAGCAGCACCGGCGCTGGGAAAAGACGCTTTCCAAGGCCGTCAACGCGACGCGCAAGGTTCTGGTTTCCGCAGCACCCGCAAAATTACCGGCAGCAGCAGCGATCAAGCCCCGATCGGCCGCAAGGCTGGAAGAGGTCAAGGCGTTCGGCAGCAATCCCGGCCATCTGCGCATGCTGCGCTATGTCCCCGCCGGTCTGCCGAAAAAATCGCCACTGGTCGTTGTGCTCCATGGCTGTCACCAGACCGCCGAAGCCTATGACCTTGGCAGCGGCTGGTCGACACTGTCGCGCGAACGCGGCTTTGCCGTCGTCTATGCCGAGCAGAAGCGCTCCAACAACGCCAATCTCTGTTTCAACTGGTTTCGCCCGAGCAACGTCACGCGCGATCGCGGCGAGGTCATGTCGATCCGCCAGATGGTTGCCAAGATGGCTTCAACCCATGGGATCGACCCCAAGCGCGTGTTCGTCACCGGCCTGTCGGCAGGCGGCGCGATGGCCGCGGCAATGCTGGCGGCCTATCCTGATATCTTTTGCGGCGGCGGCGTCATCGCCGGGCTGCCCTATGGCGCGGCGCGTGACGTGCACCGGGCGCTTGCCGCCATGAAGTCGCCGCCTGAGCGGACAGCGCGCGAATGGGGTGATCTCGTGCGGGCCGCATCGCCTGTGACGCGTGATTTTCCTGCAGTCTCCATCTGGCATGGCACCAAGGATCAGACCGTCTCGACCTTAAACGCCGATGCGCTGCTTCAGCAATGGCTTGACGTGCACGGTCTTGAAGGCGAGGCCTATGTGCAGAACGAGGTCGATGGCCATCTCCACCGCGTCTGGAAGGATCAGTCCGGCAGGGTCGCCGTCGAACTCTATCTGATCGACGGCATGGGACACGGTACGCCGCTGAAGCCGAGGCAGGCATCACGGACAAGGGCCGACACTCCCGGCCCCTTCATGCTCGATGCCGGCATTTCCTCGTCCATGCATCTGGCGACCGCCTGGGGCTTGAAGAAGCGGCCTCAGCTTGGAGCGCTCAGACAGGCGGCCGAATAGGCGGCCGCCTTCGCAAAATGCCCGTGAAGTCCTCACTTTTCCTGCAATGAGATTTTAACCCTGCCTTAAGCGGCGGCTAATATGGTCCGGACATTCACAGGTCCGGCCTATCGGTCCCTGTCGGGCGCATGAGGCGCGCGTCTTCGCCCATCGTGGCATGTCATCCCATTCCCGCATTCTGGAACGGTTTCGCGCGTCAGCGCTGCCTGCCGATCCTGCGTGCGGACATGTTCGAGCCTCCGCCCGGCGCTACAGCCCGGCCGCATTAGGGAAGCCTGCCTTGTCCAAAAAATCGAATCTGATGACGCGCATTCTTGTCGCCGCGTCCTTCGTCGTCATTGCCGCCTTTGCCGGCTTTTCCGTCTATATCGACAGCCTCCAGCATGCCGTGACGACCCGCGCTGTCGAGGAGAATATTTCCTCCTCCGGCAAACAGGCCGCCCAGAGCGTCGCCAACTGGCTGAACGGCCGTGTCACGCTGACGGCCATGATTGCCGATGCAGTCGGCGGCACCGCCGATCAGGCCGGCCTTGAAGCCACCCTGAACAACGATGTTCTCGTCAAGGAATTCATCAGCACCTATGTCGGTGACGAAACCGGCAAGTTCACCACCTGGCCGCTGATGCCGATGCCGGAGGGCTACGATCCGCGCAAGCGCCCCTGGTATCAGGATGCGGTCAAGGCCAATGGCAGCGTGCTCACCGACCCCTATGTCGATGCGTCGAGTGGCGACCTGATCATCAGCGCCGCAGCGCCGGTGAAGAAGGATGGCAAGCTTGTCGGCGTGGCCGGCAGCGATTTCTCGCTCAAGACACTCGTCGACATGGTCAAGGCCATCGATGTCGGGGGCGAAGGCTTTGCCTTCCTCGTCAACAAGTCGGGCCAGATCCTCGTCCATCCGGATGCCAAGCTGGTGACCAAGACGCTTGCCGATGCTTTCCCGGCCGCAACACCGTCGATCGGCTCGTCGATCATGCAGACCGAGCTGGACGGCAAGCCGATGCTGGTCAGCTTCGTGCCGGTTGCCGGCCTGCCGACGGTTGAATGGTATGTCGGTTTCGCCGTTGATGCCGATGTCGCCTATTCCGCTATCGGCCAGTTCCGGATTGCCGCAACCATCGCCACGCTTCTGGCCGTCGGCGTGATGATCGCCTTCCTTGCAACCCTGCTCAGCCGCCTCGTTATCCGTCCCGTCACCGATATGACCGGCGCCATGGAACGTCTGGCTGCCGGTGACCTGAAGGCGGACATCCCCGGCCAGGAACGCCGCGACCAGATCGGCTCGATGGCCGCCGCCGTCGCCGTGTTCCGCACCAATGCCATCGAGCGCGTGCGTCTCGAAGGTGAGGCCGAGAGCGGCCGTTCGCTGTCCGAGCAGGAGCGCCTTGAGCGCGAAGCCCTGAAGGCACAGGAAACCGTCGATATCCAGCACGCCGTCGAGGCCTTGGCGACCGGTCTTGGACGTCTTGCCGACGGCGACCTCGGCTACCGCATCTCGGTTCCGTTCGTCACGCATCTCGACCGCCTGCGCGCCGACTTCAACAATTCGGTGAGCAAGCTGCATCAGACGCTTAAGGCCGTCGGCGCCAATGCCCGCGCCATCGATGCCGGCGCCAGCGAAATCCGCACGGCCGCCGACGATCTTGCCCGCCGCACCGAGCAGCAGGCCGCCTCGGTGGAAGAAACCGCCGCTGCGCTGGAAGAGATCACCACCACGGTCAAGGATAGCGCCCGCCGCGCCGAAGAGGTCGGCCAGCTGGTTGCCCGCACCCGCGCCGGCGCCGAAAAGTCCGGCGAAGTCGTTCGCAATGCTGTCAACGCCATGCAGGGCATTGAAAAGTCCTCCGGCGAAATTTCCAGCATCATCGGCGTCATCGACGACATCGCTTTCCAGACGAACCTCCTGGCGCTGAACGCCGGCGTCGAAGCGGCCCGTGCAGGGGACGCCGGCAAGGGCTTTGCCGTCGTCGCCCAGGAAGTGCGCGAGCTTGCCCAGCGCTCTGCCAAAGCCGCCAAGGAAATCAAGGCGCTGATCACCACCTCGGGCGATCAGGTCCGCGCCGGTGTGGCGCTGGTTGGGGAAACCGGCCAGTCGCTGCAGACGATTGTCTCGGAGGTTCAGGAGATCAACACGCATATCAGCGCGATCGTCACCTCCACCCGCGAACAGTCGACCGGCCTGCAGGAGATCAACACGGCCGTCAACACGATGGACCAGGGCACCCAGCAGAACGCCGCCATGGTCGAGGAACAGACCGCCGCCAGCCACGGGCTTGCCTCGGAAGCGGCAGCGCTCAACGATCTGCTGGCCCAGTTCAACATCGGCGATGGCCAGTCGTCGGCGCCGGCAAGACAACAGGCGTATGGCCGCCGCGCTGCGTGATAGGTGCAATTCGAACAACAAAAAAGGCCCGGCGAAAGCCGGGCCTTTTTTGTTGAAGTTTCCGGTGAAGCGCGAAGAGCAGCTGCGAAACTCACTTCTCCAGCGTTGCCACGACTTCCACATGCGACGACCAGAGGAATTGGTCGATCGGGGTCACGGACGTGATCCGGTAGCCCGCATCCACGAGGATGCGCAGGTCGCGCACCAGCGTTACCGGGTTGCAGGAGACCGCTACGATCTTCTTGGCGCCGGAGCGGGCCATTTCCTTCGTCTGGACTTCGGCGCCCGCACGTGGCGGGTCGAAGACGATGGCGTCATAGGCCTTCAGTTCCGAGGCCATCATCGGACGCCGGAAGAGGTCACGCTTTTCCACGGTCACAGGCTTCAGGCCCTGCGTGTTGCGGGCGGCAAAATCAAGCGCCTTCAATGGCTTGTCTTCGCTCTCAACGGCATGAACACGCGCCTTGCGGGCGATGCGCAGCGAGAAAGTGCCCGATCCAGCAAAGAGATCGATGACGCGCTTGGCCTTGCCCAGGTGCGCGATCACCAGCTCCGCCATCGCCTCTTCGGCCGGCTTTGTCGCTTGCGTGAAGCTGCCGGGCGGCGGCGAAACGGAAACGCCGCCGAAATCGATCACCGGTTTGACCGGTTCAACCAGAATTTCACCGTTGAGGCTGAGACGGGCAATGCCCTTCTGGGCGAGCACGGTTTCGACCGCCATCCGCCGCTGCCGGTCGTCCATCGCCTTGATGCCCTCGAAGGCGAGATCGAGGCCGGACAGGGTTTCCAGCACGGTGATGCGGAATGGCTCCGCATTGACCGCCATGGAATTGGCAATTGTCCGGATGGTTGCAAGCCGCGAGACGATGCCGGGGCTTGCGATGGGACATTCCGATATCGCGACGATGTGATGGGTCTCTGGCTGGTTATAGCCGAGCAGCAGCTCTTTTTCCGTGCGCCGCGCCGTAAACACTGTGCGCCTGCGCTCGCCGGGATGGGCAAGCACCAGGGGTGCCACATCGGCCTGCAGCGCCTTCGACTTGAAGGCATCGAGAACCAGTTGCCGCTTGAAGTTCTGATAGAGACCGTCGCTGGCATGCTGCAGGCTGCAGCCGCCGCAGGTGCCGTTCTCGCCGTCCGGCCCGAAATGCCGGCATTTGGGCTCGACGCGCTCAGGCGAGATATCGGTCATCGACATGACCGTGCCCTTGTCCCTGTTGACCGCCAAGGCCACCGTCTCACCCGGCAGCGTAAACGGCACATAGACCGGGCCGAACGGACCACGGGTGATGCCGTCGCCGGATTGGCCGAGCTTCTCGATAGTCAGCGTTTCCGTGCTCATGCTTCTTCGTCCGCGGAGGCGTCGTCGTCCAATGCGTCGTCTTCGTCGAGCGGCTTGTGACCGGCCAGCAGATATTCCTCGTTGCCGTCACCGCCGGAAATCGGCGAGGGGATGAGACCGAGGCTTTCCCAGCCCATATCCTCGGTGAGCCAGCGCTCCAGTTCGGCCGCGACCGCAGGAGCGCTTTCCGGGTCCTTGAGCAGGCCCGCCTTGCTGATCGCTTCGCGGCCGGCTTCGAATTGCGGCTTGACCAGAAGAATGCAATGGGCGCCGGGCTCGGCCAGATCGAGCGCCGGCGGCAGCGCCAGTTTCAGCGAGATGAACGAGACGTCGGAAACGATGAAGGAAATCTCGCGGCCTTCAAGGTGATCCTCATCCAGCACGCGGGCGTTCAGGCCCTCGATATTGGTGACACGCGGGTCGGCGTCCAGGCGCGGATGGAACTGGCCGTGGCCGACATCGACGGAGATGACATGGGCAGCGCCATTGTGCAGCAGAATTTCGGTAAAGCCGCCGGTGGAAGCGCCGATATCCAGACAGTCGAGCCCTTCGGGCGACAGCTTGAAATGCTCGAGGCCGGCTTTCAGTTTCAGCGCCGCGCGCGAAACATAGGGCTGGACGGGATCATCGATGGCGATGGTCGCATCCTCGGGAAAGGTGGAGCTCGCCTTGGTGACGACGCGGCCGTTGACGGTGACGGTGCCGCGCTGGATCGCATCGCGTGCGCGCGAACGGCTGGCGACAAGCCCCAGGTTCAAAAGCAGCTGGTCGAGGCGGACGGAGGTTTTTGGTTCGTTTGACATGGGTTCTCATGGCGCGTCGAAGCCGGGATGGCAAGCATTTTGCCGATCCTGCACCAAATAATGCTCCCGCCAACGTCTGTTGATGACCGGCAACGGGCAAGCCACAAGATTTCTCTGCGCTTTCGTTGCGCATGAGACCTGTTCAAAAATGTCTCCTTATTGCCGGGGGCGCAAACCCGCTTTGCCATTCTGAGGTCACGTGGAAGGGTGTGTCATGCAATTTCGAAACGGCATGGTTGAAAAGCGCAGCCCTCAACATGTATATTTGCTAATTTAATAAAATTGTAATCTTAACAATAGGATGATGGACCCATCCTTCTTGCAAACCAGGGTGTCCGCATGTCCATCAGATTCAAGCTCATTTTCAGCATCGCCTTTGTGGCGATCCTGCTGTTGATCACCAGCGGCGTAGCATTTGTCGCTTTGCAATCCATCTCCGAACGGACCCGAACAATCGTGATGGATCGGGTTGTGCCAATGGCCCATTTGAAGGTTGTCGCGGATATGTATGCTGTCAACATTGTCGATACGGCTCACAAGATCAGGAGCGGTGCGGTCGACTGGGCAAGTGGCGAGAAGGCCCTACGCGTCGCCGTGGAAGCCATTGATCGTTCCTGGACAACCTATGCGGCAACGGACATGACCGTCGAAGAGCGAAAATTGGCTGACGACTTCAAAGTTCTTCGCGGCAATTCTCAGGGCGCGATCAATACGCTGATCGACATCGTTTCGCGAAAAGATCAATCGTCCCTCGACGCGTTCGTTACCCATCAGCTCTACCCGACGATCGATCCGCTTGCCACGCCGATCAGCGATCTGGTCTCGTTGCAACTCCGCGTTGCTCAGGAAGAATTCAACGCCGCGAACCATTTGAAGTCCACCATTGTCATGTGGATGAGTGTGATTGCGGCCGTCTCCATCGGCGTGGTCGTCTTTTCGATCTGGATGGTGATTGGCGGTGTGACTATCCCGCTCAAGCGAATGCAGCAGGCCATGCGCCGCCTCGGTTCCGGCGACACCGAGACCGCGGTACCGTATTCGGGCCGCAACGATGAAATCGGCGAAATGGCCGGTTCCGTGGAAATCTTCCGCAAGGCTGCCATTGCCAACAGGGAACTGGAGAAAGATGCGCTGGCGAACCGGGAAAGCGCCGAAGCCGAGCGCATCCGTTTGACGGCCGAAGCCGAGGCTGCCGCGCAGCAGCGTCTTTTGCAGGCAACCTCCAGTCTTGCGGCCGGTCTGCGCCGCCTTGCGGCCGGTGATCTCTCCTTCCAACTCAACGATGCTTTCGCCCCCGATTTCGAAGCGCTGCGTCATGATCTCAATGCCGCGGTCAATCAGCTTAGCGGCACGCTTTCAGCCGTTGCTCAGGCCGCGGGTGCGATCGACAATGGCACCCGAGAAATCAGTTCCAGCTCGGACGATCTGTCTCGCCGCACCGAACAGCAGGCGGCTTCGCTGGAAGAAACGGCAGCCGCACTCGACCAGATCACCGTCAATGTCTCGAATTCTTCAAAACGCGCCGACGAGGCCCGCTCTGTTGCGGTTCAGGCCAATGCAAGCGCCGCCCAGTCGGGTGCGGTCGTCGCCAACGCGGTCGAGGCGATGCGCCGCATCGAGGAATCCTCGAGCCAGATCTCCAACATTATCGGCGTTATCGACGAGATCGCCTTCCAGACCAACCTTCTGGCGTTGAACGCCGGTGTCGAGGCTGCCCGTGCCGGTGATGCCGGCAAGGGTTTTGCCGTCGTCGCCCAGGAAGTGCGCGAACTGGCGCAACGTTCGGCAAAGGCCGCCAAGGAGATCAAGGAGCTGATCCGCAATTCGAGCGTCGAGGTCGAAGGCGGCGTCAAGCTGGTTCGCGACACCGGCGATGCCTTGAAGACCATCGAGACCTATGTGGTGACGATCAACCAGCATATGGACGCGATCGCCACCTCGGCCCGCGAACAGTCGGTGGGCCTTGCCGAAGTCAACACGGCGGTCAACCAGATGGACCAGGTCACCCAGCAGAACGCCGCCATGGTCGAGGAAACCAATGCGGCGAGCGCGACGCTCGCCAACGAGGCGAGCCGCCTGCGCGAACTGATCGCGCAGTTCCAGCTTGATGCTGGCAGGGGTTCGTCCGGGACGGCAACCTACGGTTCGCGGCGCGCCGCCTGAGGCGGTGCATCGCTGATGTGTCGAAGCCCCGGCGGTTTACAGATCGCCGGGGTCAAACTGCTGACAAACCGTGCGGATGTTCATTCCGGCAGGGTGGCGGCGCCGACGCCGTGCCAAAATGATCGATCGCTAAAATTGTAGCGTTGGCATCGGGTTGGAGAGTAACGATTTTACCCTAGGAACAGGCCTGATCGCGCATCAAACGACGATGGCAACCTTGGGGACCACGAATGAACGGCCAGCGGGAGAACAGAATAGACCTTCTGCGGGGCCTGTCGCTTCTGCTTATTTTCATCGGTCACGCGGAGTTCACGTTTTCGCTGACGTTCCAGCATTCACGCGGCTTTTGCGACGCTTCCGAAATCTTCGTGCTTCTGGCCGGCATGTCTTCCGCTCTCGCCTATTATCGTCCGGACGCCGGGCTGCAGTTGGAAAGGCCATGGAAGCGGGCCTTGCGCCTCTATCTCGTGCACCTGCTGCTTTTTGCGATCATGCTGACGATATCGGCCGTCATCATCGGGGCGTTCGATCAGACGGCATGGGCTGCCGAGATGACGGATTTCTGGCAGGACCCTTTTCACCATGGTCTTCAGGCCCTGTTGCTGGGTTACATGCCTGGCAATCTCGACATTCTGCCGATGTATGTCGTCCTTTTGCTCATCGCACCGTTTGTCTTTCTGCTGCATGATTGGTCGAGGAGCGCCCTGCTGGGGCTTTCCTGTGCCGTCTGGTTCGTTGCCGGTCTTGGCCATATCAATCTCCCAAACGCAGCCCTCGAAGGCCATACCTGGTATTTCGATCCGTTGTCATGGCAGTTCATCTTCGTGATCGGGATCTATCTCGGCGTGCGCATGAAACGCGGCCAGCCGGTGTTGCCTTACAACCGAGCCGTATTTGCAGCCGCAGCCGTTCTTGCGATCGCCGCCATTCCTGCCAATCTGGCTGTTCATTTGGGCGTCGTTGACCCGCCGTTTGGCGGGCTTCACCATCAGCTGGTGTCCAAGACCAATGGCGGCCCGTTGCGGATTCTCAATGTTCTGGCGATCCTCTATCTCGCCTGGAATATCCCCGCCGTGAAAGCCTGCGCCGATCACCCGGCATTGCGGCTCATCTGCGCCGCCGGGCGCCACAGCCTGGCGGTCTTCTCCGCCGGGGTGCTGCTGTCGTTTGCCGCCGCGGTGTTGATGAGGCACAGCCCGGACATGCCGCTTGCGGTTCAGCTCCTGCTGCTTGCCGGCGGCTGCGCGCTGCAGCTGGCAACCGGCTGGATGCTTGAGGTCCGAAAGATTGCACGAACAGGGCCCCGGCTCTACGGCTTGCGCCGCACCGTCTGAGATCAGCCTCTATCGGCGATGCGGGAAACCGTGCAGCGCAAGGCTGGCGGTGACACGGGCACTGCCGCCGCCACAGCTTTTAGGAGATTTATCGATGCCGGTGGCAGTTGCCGCCGCTCAGCCCGCGACGCTTGAGCCGATCTGCTGTTTCTGACCGAGCGTTTTAAACACGGTCGAAACGATCCCGGCACGGTCGAGGCCCGCCTTGGCATACATCGCCTCGGGCTTGGCCTGTTCCATCCAGATATCCGGAAGAACCAGCGACCGAATCTTCAGTCCGTTGTCGAGCAGGCCTTCATAGGCAAGGAACTGCAGGACATGACTGCCGAAACCGCCGACAGCACCTTCTTCGATGGTGATCAGCACCTCGTGGTGCCTCGCCAGCTGGCGGATCAGGTCGTGGTCGAGCGGCTTGGCAAAGCGGGCATCGACGACGGTCGTCGAAAGCCCGGCCGCATCGAGGTCTTCGGCGGCCAGCAGGCAATCGGCCAGACGCGTGCCGAACGATAAAAGCGCCACCTTCGAGCCCTGTTTCATCACCCGGCCCTTGCCGATTTCGAGGATCTGGCCGCGCTCCGGCATCTCGACGCCGACACCTTCGCCGCGCGGATAGCGGAACGAGATCGGGCCCTCGTCATAAGCGGCCGCGGTGCGCACCATATGCTTGAGTTCCGCCTCGTCGGCCGCCGCCATGACGACGAAGCCGGGCAGGGTGGCAAGATAGGTGGTGTCGAACGAACCGGCATGCGTCGGGCCGTCGGCGCCGACGAAACCGGCGCGGTCGATCGGGAAGCGCACCGGCAGGCCCTGGATCGCCACGTCGTGCACCACCTGGTCGTAACCGCGCTGCAGGAAGGTCGAATAGAGCGCGCAGAACGGCTTGTAGCCCTCGGAAGCCAGCCCGGCGGCAAAGGTCACCGCATGCTGCTCGGCAATGCCGACATCGAAGCAGCGCGAGGGGTGCACCAGCGCGAACTTGTCGAGGCCGGTTCCCGACGGCATGGCCGCGGTGACGGCGACGATCTTGTCGTCAAAACCTGCCTCCTGTGTCAGCGCCTCGGCAAAGACGGATGTATAGGCCGGCGCATTCGGCTTGGCTTTCGCCTGCGCGCCGGTGATAACGTCGAAGGTGTTGACGCCATGATATTTGTCGGCCGCCGCTTCAGCCGGCGGATAGCCCTTGCCCTTCTGCGTCACCACATGGATCAGCACCGGGCCCTTGGAGTTGTCGCGCACATTGCGCAGGACCGGCAAAAGGTGATCGAAGGAGTGACCGTCGATCGGGCCGACATGGTAAAACCCCATTTCCTCAAACAGCGTGCCGCCGGTGACATAGCCGCGCGCATGTTCGACGGCGCGAGTGATCGCCCGGTCGACGGTCTTGCCGAGATAGGCGGTCAGTTTCTTGCCGAGGTCGCGGAAGCCCATATAGGTGCGGCCGGAGGCAAGGCGCGCCAGATAGGCGCTCATCGCGCCGGTCGGCGGCGCGATCGACATGTCGTTGTCGTTGAGAATGACGATCAGCCGCGCATCCAGCGCGCCGGCATTGTTGAGCGCCTCATAGGCCATGCCGGCCGACATGGCGCCATCGCCGATGACGGAAATGACATTGCGATGCTCGCCGGACAGATCGGCCGCCACCGCCATGCCCAGGCCGGCGGAAATCGAGGTCGATGAATGGGCGGCACCAAAGGGATCGTATTCGCTCTCGGCCCGGCGGGTGAAGCCGGACAGGCCGTTTTCCTGGCGCAGCGTGCGGATACGGTCGCGGCGGCCGGTGAGGATCTTGTGCGGATAACATTGATGGCCGACATCGAAGATCAGCCGGTCATGCGGCGTGTTGAAGACCTTATGGATGGCGATGGTCAGTTCGACGACGCCGAGACCGGCGCCCAGATGCCCGCCGGTGCGCGACACCGCGTCGATCATTTCGGTGCGCAGCTCGGCTGCCAGTTGCGGCAGGTCCTTGTCGTCAATCTTCTTCAGATCCTCAGGATAGGTCACCTGGTCGAGAAGAGGGGTCGCCGGCATAGGGTTGACTGGCAGTTGTGTCACGCTGAAGGCCTTCGTTCTCGCGTCTTAGGGAAAGCCGCGATTTCAAGTGGGGTGTCCGCTGGGAACCGCGTCTTTAA
This sequence comes from Pararhizobium sp. P1_E7, assembly GCF_056405855.1. Lineage (NCBI taxonomy): Bacteria > Pseudomonadati > Pseudomonadota > Alphaproteobacteria > Hyphomicrobiales > Rhizobiaceae > Pararhizobium > Pararhizobium sp. P1_E7. The sequence goes on from NZ_JBFUBH010000006.1 coordinate 74,083, forward strand.
ACAGTTTCGTTATGGATTGCAAAAACGGGTTTTCTTGCGGCGCAAACAAGGAGTTTAACGAAGATTACCGCTCGGGCAAAGGGATAAACTCTTCTTCATCCCCCGGCACGATGTCGAAACGGCCCGTGCGCCATTCCTCCTTGGCCTGATCGATCCGTTCCTTGGACGAGGAAACGAAATTCCACCAGATATGCCGGGCAGAGCCAAGGGCAGCCCCGCCGAACAGCATGACATGACAGCCCGCCGGACCGGCTTTGACAGTAATCGCATCGCCCGCCCGGAAAACCAGCAGTTGATTGTCGGCAAAATGATCGCCGGCAATGATCGCCTCGCCTTCGAGGATATAGAGCGCTCGCTCTTCCCACTGCGCCGCGAACGGGGCGCTCTTGCCCGGTTCGATCCGGAGGTCGACATAGATCGTGTCGGAAAACACCGAGACCGGCGATTTCATGCCTTCGAACTGGCCGATGACGACCCGGCCTTCCAGACCATCCACATTGAAGGATGGCAGGTCGCGCTTTTCGGTATGGGCAAAGATCGGGTCGATCTCCTCATACTGGTCGGGCAGGGCCAGCCAGGTCTGCAGGCCGGAGATCGATTGTGGTTTTCCACGCAGGTTTTCCGGCGACCGCTCCGAATGCACGATTCCGCGTCCGGCCGTCATCAGGTTGAGATCGCCGGGCGAAATGACCATTTCGGTCCCCAGACTGTCGCGATGTTTGATTTCGCCGTCGAACAGGTAGGTGACGGTCGAGAGCCCGATATGCGGATGCGGCCGCACGTCCAGCGCCTGCCCGGCCTTGAGCAAGGCAGGTCCCATCCGGTCAAAGAAGATGAACGGCCCGACCAGCCGGCGTTTTGCCGTCGGCAGCGCCCGGCGCACCTGCAGATTGCCGATATCGCTGGTGCGCGGAATGATCAGATGCTCGATCGCATCGCACGCCGGCGCATCGCCGGCTACGGGGTCTGGTCCGGGAAAGAAGCTCATGGGCGGTCTCCTCTCAAATTGGCAGTGAAACTATTGTCCGAAAGCCAGTTTGTTGTCCTGCATAATCAGGATGATCGAACGCCGTCGCATCACGGTCAACGGCTGTTTGCCGAAATCAGCCAGCGATTTGATCGGGTGATTTGGCAGCCACTGCAAACGGCTCGAAATCTCTGAGATTATTGGTGATGACGGTCAAGCCATGTGCCTTTGCCGTTCCGGCGATCATGGCGTCCGCTGCGCCTGGATTGTGCCCAGCCGATATGGCGCGTGCCTCCAATTCACCGGAAATTCTGGCCACGGCGCCATCAAGCGGCAGGATATTGTCGGCGTAGGCGGATGCGAGCCCAAGAAGCCAGATAGCCAGAGTGTCAGCCTTTGATGTGGCTCCCCTCGTCTCCAGTATCCTGATGCCCTTTTCGATTTCGTGGACGGTCACGGCCGAGAGGTAGATGGCGTTTGACTGTTCCTGTTCTTCGATCCATGCCGCGAAAGCCTGTGACGGTTCGCCGCGCGATGGTGCAAACATCGAGATAGCGTTGGTATCCAACAGAAACCCGCTCACAGGTCGACATCTCTCGATGGAGCCGGATTGCGAGCGAAAACATCGTCACCGGCGTCAAAATCAGTCGGAAATGTTCTGAGATAATGCACAAGACTCGGACGATTGATGCCGAGTGCCTTCCGTGCTGCTTCCGCAGCCCCGACGCTGACCATCACTGCTGCTGCGCGGCCATGGCGCGTAATCGTCACGAATTCGCCTGACGCAGCTTTGTCGATGACGTGAGAAAACGACGCTTTCGCTTCTTTCAGGCTGATCGTGGGCATGGCCATTTTCCCAAAAGGGTCACAAGTGACCTTTTTAGCTGTTCATGCGTCGAAAATCAACAACAGACTTCAGCGCTCACTCCCCGTCGAGCGGCTCGACGCCCTGCGGCTTTCCGGCCCGGTCGAGCCGGATCTTCTCGATGCGGTTTTCGGCGGCACCCAATAGCGCTTCGCAATGTTTCTTCAGCGCTTCGCCGCGCTCATAGATCTCGATCGACTTGTCGAGCGCCACATCGCCGCGTTCGAGCGCCGAGACAATGGCTTCGAGTTCCTCGACGGCTTTTTCGAAGGAGAGGGCGGATACGTCGATCTGGGGGGCCCCAGTTTGCGCGGTGGTGGTCATGGTCATCCTCTCATCAGGCGGTAGATGTGGGTCCCGGCCGATTCGGCCAGCCCTTGAAGATCGTAGCCGCCTTCGAGCAGGCTGACGATACGGTTGTTGGCGGTCTTGCCGGCAGCATCGAGCAGCCGGCCGGTCGCCCAGTCGAAATCATCGGCGACGAGATTGATCTGCGCCAGGGGATCGCGGTAGTGGGCATCAAAGCCGGCGGAGATCAGGATGAAATCGGGGCGGAAGTCGTCGAGTGCCGTCAGGATGCGCGACTTGAACGCTTCGCGAAAATGCTCGCTGCCGGTGTCGGGCGAAAGCGGCGCGTTGACGATGTTGCCCGCCCCCGTCTCGGTCTTGGCGCCGCTGCCGGGATAGAGCGGCATCTGGTGCGTCGAGCAGAACAGCACCGACGGATCGTCCCAGAAGATATCCTGCGTGCCGTTGCCGTGGTGCACGTCCCAGTCGACGATGGCGACCCGTTCGGCGCCGTGTTTGCGCTGCGCATGGCGGGCGGCGATGGCGATGTTGTTGAAGAAGCAGAAGCCCATCGCCTTGTTCTTTTCGGCGTGGTGGCCGGGCGGGCGCGAAGCGACGAAGGCATTGTCGGCCTTGCCGGAAAACACCGCATCGACGGCCGCGACCGCACCGCCGATGCCGGTCAACGCGGCCTGCAGGCTGGCAGGGCTGGCATAGGTATCGGCCTCAAGCGCGTTGATGCCTTCCTCAGGGATGGCAGACATGACCGTGCGCAGGTGCTGTTCGGGATGGGCAAGCAGCACAAAATCCTCGTTGCCCTGCGGCGCCTCAAGCCGTGACAGGGGTGAAAACCGCTCATGCTCCAGCGCCAGATTGAGCGCCTTCAGCCGGTCGGGCCGCTCCGGGTGGCCTTCGGGAACCTTGTGTTCCAGAAAGGTCGGGTTTTCGAACAGGATCGTGGTCATGGCTGGAACCTATGGCTTCGGGGGTTCGAGGTCCATGGCATAGGTAGGGCGTTTACTGTGTTTTCAACAGCGCGGGTCGATCAGCACCTTGCCGCGACGGTCCGGGGCGTCCTGATGGGCCAGCGCCTCACTGAGGCGAGACAGCGGATAGGTGGCGGCGATGCCGCTTGCAAACGTGCCCTCGCGCACACCGTCAAAGCATTGCGCCAGCGCGCTTGCAAGCGCTTGCCTTCCTGCGGAATGAACGAAGGACCGCAGCCAGAGAAAGGCAAAGCGCACATCCGCCCGTGCCGAAATGGCGCCTTGTGCAATCGGCATGCCGCTGAGCGCGCCATATTGCACAAACACGCCGCCCGCCGGCAGATTGTCCCGGAGCAGGACGCCGCCTGCGTCACCTCCGACTGCATCGGCCACCGCGTCGAAAACGATGTCCCTGCCGATGGGCTGTTGCCCGGTCACACGCGTTTGAAGGCCGGGTAGCGGAGGCAAGCGAGCAGCCGCGCCCTCGCTGCGAACCATGGCGGTCACCTCTGCTCCCTCGGACGTCAGCGCCATCAACAGCATCCTGCCGATCGCTGAACCGGCTGCCGTGACGCCGATCCTGCGGCCCGCAAGGCCGCAAGAGCCGTCGAAATGGTCCTTCAACGCCGCAATCAACCGCAAGGCGGTCATCGGATTGATGTAGGCCGTCGCAGCCTGCTCGGTCGACAGATCGGCCGGGACAGGGAAACACCATTCTGCGGGGCGCTGCAGATAGGTCTGCCAGAGGCCGCTTGCACCGAGCGGCAACACGCGGTCGCCGGGTTTCAGGCCGGTGACACCGGCTCCGACGCGGCTGACGGTTCCGACGCCCTCGAAACCGGGGACAAAAGGAAGAACGGTGCGGCTGCTGTAGGCGCCCGTCACCGGGATCAGGTCCGACGGGTTGATCGCCGCGCGTTCGACGGCGATCTCAACCATGCCCGGTTCAAGCGCCGGGCGGGGTCGTTTGGCAAGCCGGATCACATGCTCCGGCCTGCCATAGTCTGCCACAAGGGCTGCCAGATGATCCGCCACCGGCGCTCAGGCGCGTGCGTGCAGAAGCGGATAACCGGCGAGAACGGCGCGGGCTGCGAGCGTCGCGATCACCGCCTTGACGATATCGCCCGGAATGAAGGCGAGCGAACCGGTGGCGACGGCTGAAAGCGGCGTACCGGTCACCGCGGTCACCCACGGCATGCCGATGGCATAGAGCACGCCGATGCCGCCGACGATGGAGGCGATGAAGAAACCGGCGAATTGCCTGGCTTCGCTCTGGCCTTCCTTGACCAGCCGCTCGGCGATCAGGCCGGTGACATATGTGGCGACGATCCAGCCGAGGACGAAGCCGCCGGTCGGGCCCTGGATAATGGCCAGTCCGCCACGGCCGCCGGAAAGCACCGGAAGTCCGATCGCCACCAGCAGCACCAGCAGCACATAGGCGAGCGCGCCGCGCTTGGCGCCGATGATGCAGCCCGCCAGCATGACACCCATCGACTGGGCCGTGATCGGCACCGGAATGAAGCCGAGCGTCACCGGCGGGATGAGGCCGAGAACGACGATGATCGCGGTGAAGAGGGCAATGAGAACGAGGTCTCTGGTGGTCATGGCAGGTCCTTTGTCTGTCGGTGTCTATGCATACGTCCGGCCAGGGCCGGAAGAGAATTCAGAGGCGGCAAGCCCCAGCGTTGTCAGCGACGTTTTTCACCCGGCCGCCGAAAGCCGCGTGCGTCGATGGCCATGGCGATCGTGTCGGCGTCCTTCAGCGTCAGGATGATCAACGGCGCAAGGATCGTCAACGGGCGGACCTTCAGCCCCCGTGCCCGGTGCGCCTCGCGGATCAGCTGGTAGTGGTTGAAGATATCCGGCACGAAGCGCAGCACCAGCCCGAAGGCGAGCCCGACATCGGCCGCCCGCACCAGGCCGAGACGGTCGAGCGGCTGCAGCAGCCGGGTGATTTCGTCGATGAAGGCACCGGTCGCTGTCGTCGCCGTCACCGCGCCGGCAAACAGCACGATCGCCATCAGTCGGAAGAAGCTTTCGGCCGCCTCGCGCATCGAGATGAGATAGGCGGTGGCAATCAAAAGGATCAGGATGGTGAAAAGGATGGGTTTCAGGCGGGACACGGCGTCGCGAAACGCAAGGCCGGTGGTGAAGTAGATGAGGGCAGCGATGACGAAGGCCGGGATGAGTATGACGAGGGAGGAAACGGCATAGAGCGCAAGCCCGCAGATCAGGAGGATGGCGAGCTTTGCCCGCACGGACATCCGGTGCAGCGGCGTTGTGCCCTCGACATTCAGCCCGTTCAGCATCCCGTCACCTCATGATAGGCACGGATGCTTTCCTCTGCCGGGCCATCGGCAACAAGCCTGCCCTCATGGAACAGCAGCACACGGTCGAACCGCTCGATCAGTGGCAGGTCATGGCTGATGACAATCGTATGCTCATCCAGCCCGGCAATGGTGTTTTCCACCAGCCGGCGGTTCTTCAGGTCCAGCTGGTTGGTCGGCTCGTCGAGAATGAGAATGCCGGGGCCGGTCACCAGCACGCTGGCAATGGCGGCCAGCTGCGTCTCGCCGCCCGAGAGTTCGTGCACCCGCCGCCTGGCCAGATGCGTGATGCCGAACCTTTCCAGCACGGTGATCGTCCGGCGCTCGATCTCGTCCGCCTTCAGGCCGCGGTTTTTCAGCCCAAACGCGATATCCTCATGCACGATCGGCATGATGATCTGGTGCTGCGGGTTCTGGAAGATGAAGCCGGCGGCAGCCAGCGTACCGCTTTCGTCGCGGACGGTATCGAGCCCGTTGACGGTCACCTGGCCGGCGCTCGGCTTGACCAGGCCGTTGATCAGCCGCGCAAACGTGGTCTTGCCGGAGCCGTTCAGCCCGATAATGCCGATGCGCCGCTCGGTGAGCGACAGCGTCAGCGGCTGAAGAACCGTGCGCCCGGCAAAGCTGACCGACGCGCCGGAAAAGCGTATGTCCAATCCGCGTCCCCCGCGTTTCAATGTCGAGGCTCTATAGGACGATTTGTTCGCGGATGGAAATAGGGTTCCGGTTGGGCTTGAACAAAGTGTGAACATTTGCCTAGATTGTCCCCATGGCGATTCTCGTTTCCAACCGCGATGCCCGGCGCATCTTTTTGAGCAAGCAGGGCCTGGCCGCAGTCCCCAACCGGGCGCTGAGCAAGCAGGGCCTGCTCGATCTCATCCATGAGATCGGCTTTGTCCAGGTGGACAGCATCTCGACCGTCGAGCGCGCCCATCACCAGATCCTGTTTTCCCGCAACCAGACCTACCGGCGCGAGCACCTGACCGAGCTTCTGGAAAAGGACGGCGCACTGTTCGAGCACTGGACGCACGACGCCTCGATCCTGCCGTCGGAATTTTTCCGTTACTGGAAGCACCGGTTTGCCCGGCGCGAACCGGTGCTGAGGGAGCGCTGGCTGAAATGGCATGGCGAAGGGTTCGACAGCACCTTCGAAGAGACTTTTCGGCGCATCGCCGAAGGTGGCGCCGCGATGTCACGCGACCTCAAGGTCGCCGATCACAAGTCGGGCGGCTGGTGGAACTGGCATCCCAACAAGACGGCGCTTGAATATTACTGGCATACCGGCAAGCTCGCCATCGCCGGCCGCCAGAATTTCCAGAAGATCTACGATCTCGCCGAGCGTGTCATTCCCGGCCGTCATTACGAGCCGGAGGTCAGCCACGAGGTTTTCCTCGACTGGGCCTGCCGCGCAGCGCTCGAGCGGCTCGGCTTTGCCACCCACGGCGAAATCGCCGCGTTCTTCGATCTGATCTCGCCGGACGAGGCCAAGGCCTGGGTTGCTGAGCACCGGGACGAACTGACCGAGGTGATGATCGAGCCTGCCGATGGCGAAAAGCCACGCCTCTCCTATGCCTTCGCCGGTTTTCCGGATAATCTCGGCGGCCTCGCCGAACCGCCCGCCCGCATCCGCGTGCTCAGTCCCTTCGATCCGCTGATCCGCAATCGCAACCGCACCGAACGCCTGTTCGGCTTCTATTACCGCATCGAGGTTTTCGTCCCCGAGCCGAAGCGCGAATACGGCTACTATGTCTTCCCTCTGCTCGAAGGCGACCGCATCGTCGGCCGCATCGACATGAAGGCGGAGCGCAAAACCGGTTCGCTGAACGTCAAACGGCTCTGGTGGGAAAAGGGCGTGCGCTCATCGTCGGGCCGGATGGAGCGGCTGGAGGCGGAACTGGCGCGGTTGGCCAAATTCGCCGGCGTCGAGCGCGTTGTGTTTCTGGATGGGTGGGATGGCGGCGATCCTTGATGCACAGCTGTTTGCTTTGGCTATCGGATCGCGGCATCGGCGAGTGCCGGCGGTTTGCGTGGCAGCATCAGGCAAATGCAAACGCCACCGGTCATGCCATGACCGGTGGCGTTTGAAAGTCCATGCGGGCGTGTGACGGTCAGATGATCTCTGTCGCCGCGATCTCGATTCCAAAACCTTCCAGCCCGACATAGTGGCGTTCGCGGGAGGAGAGGAGCCGGATCGAAGTGATGCCGAGGTCTTTCAGGATCTGGGCGCCGAGACCGATTTCCAGCCATTCGCTTTCGCGCGCCTGGGCTTCGCTGTGATCTTCACGCTCGTGCTTGCCGGCGCGTGCGGTCGTCGAGACGCCGACGCCGACCGAGCCCTCGCGCAAATAGACGATGACGCCGCGGCCCTGTTCGGACATGCGCTTCATGATCGGGTCGAGCTGGCAGTGGCTGCCGAAAACGTCGGCGGCGACATTTTCCAGCTGCAGGCGAACCGGGACATCGACGCCGTCGCGGATGTCGCCGAAGATCACCGCCAGATGCTGCATCGGATCCCAGGGGAGGGAATAGGCATGTGCCTTGGCCTTGCCATAGGGCGTATCGACATCGAAGGTCGCCTCCAGATTGATCAGCGTTTCCTTGCGCTGGCGGTAGGCGATGAGATCGGCGACGGAAACCTGCTTCAGGCCATGCTTTTCTGCAAATTCAGTCACTTGCGGGCCGCGCGTCACCGTGCCGTCGTCATTGACCAGCTCGCAGATAACGCCGATCGGCGGCAGGCTGGCAAGGCGGCAGAGATCGACGGCGGCTTCCGTATGGCCCGACCGCATCAAGACGCCGCCTTCGCGGGCGACCAGCGGGAAGATGTGGCCGGGACGGGTGAAGTCGGCAGCGCCGACATTCGGGTTGGCAAGATTGCGGACCGTCAAGGTCCGGTCTTCGGCCGAAATGCCTGTCGTCGTGCCGTGCTTGAAATCGACGGTCACGGTGAATGCCGTCGTATGGGCCGAATCGTTTTCCGCCACCATGGCGTTGAGGTTGAGGCGTTTGGCCTCTTCCTTCGGCATCGGCGTGCAGACGATGCCGGAGGTGTGGCGGACGATGAAGGCCATCTTTTCCGCCGTGCAGTGGACGGCGGCGACAATCAGGTCGCCTTCGTTTTCGCGGCCGTCATCATCGGTAACGACAACGATTTCGCCGGCCTCGAAGGCCCGGATGGCATCGGCAACGCGCTTCTGGTCAAAGGGCATGGGATTCTTCCTTGGATGGTTACTTCAACCGGCCGGTCTGGCCGCGGTCGCGCAGGTAGTGATCGGCAATGGTGCAGGCAAGCATGGCCTCGCCGATCGGCACGGCGCGGATGCCGACGCAGGGGTCGTGGCGGCCCTTGGTGCGAACGTCGACATTGTTTCCGTCCGCATCGATCGACTGGCGCTGGGTCAGGATCGAGGATGTCGGCTTGATGGCGAAACGGGCGATCACCGGCTGGCCGGTCGATATGCCGCCGAGAATACCACCGGCATGGTTCGACAGGAAGATCGGGTTGCCGTCATTGCCCATCCGCATCTCGTCGGCATTTTCCTCGCCGGTGATTTCGGCGGCGCCAAAACCGTTGCCGATCTCCACGCCCTTGACGGCGTTGATCGACATCAGATTGGCGGCGATATCCTGATCGAGCTTGGCATAGATCGGTGCGCCGATGCCGGCCGGTACGCCTTCGGCAACGACTTCGACGACGGCGCCGACCGAGGAGCCCGCTTTGCGGATGCCGTCGAGATACTCTTCCCAGACGGGAACGATGGCGGGATCGGGCGCGAAGAACGGATTGTTGCCGACTTCGTTCCAATCCCAGTTGTCGCGGTTGATCTTGTGCTTGCCGATCTGCACCAGCGCGCCGCGCACCATGAGGCCGGGCACGACCTTGCGGGCAAGGCCGCCGGCCGCGACGCGGGCCGCTGTTTCACGCGCCGACGAGCGGCCGCCGCCACGGTAATCGCGAATGCCGTATTTGACGTCATAGGTATAGTCGGCATGGCCCGGCCGGTAGCTCTTGGCGATCTCGGAATAATCTTTCGAGCGCTGGTCGGTGTTTTCGATCATCATCGAGACCGGCGTGCCGGTGGTGATCATCGTCTCGCCGTCCGCATCCAGCATGACGCCTGAGAGGATCTTGACCAGATCGTCTTCGCGGCGCTGTGTGACGAAGCGCGACTGGCCGGGCTTGCGCTTGTCGAGCCACGCCTGCAGCTCGGGCAGGGTGAAACGGATGCCGGGAGGGCAGCCGTCGATGACGCAGCCGAGCGCCGGCCCATGGCTTTCGCCCCAGGTGGTAACGCGGAAAAGATGACCGAAAGTATTGTGCGACATGGATCAGGCAACCGGATATGAGGCCAGGCGCATCCGGGCGAGCGGCTGCGCCATTCTGTAGGCGCAGACTAATAGTGGAAAACGCCGGAAAGGGAAAACTTTTCTGGCGAAATATGGCGATTGCCGCGTGAACAGTCTGTCTTAGAGCGCTTCATCTTTAAACGGAAGCATTCTGCCGGAAGGAATTTCGGCCAGAACCAAGGCGGTTGGCGAAGAGCGCAGCAGAAGCTGCGGTCGAGGCGGCAGCCGCCGGTCATGGCCGAAATTCATCCGGCCCTTCGGGTTGGCTGAAAACGGCCATCCACTGTGTCGGATGGCTTGACCGATGGATCGGCATCGCTCGGCGCCATCCTTCGTGTGGAACGGCCGTTTTGAGCCAACAGAATCGCTTCCGTTTAAAAATGAAGCGCTCTAAAGCAAAAGCCAATCAGGACGCCAGTTGCAGGGCTTCCTTGTTGACGAATGCCACGAAGCTGTCGAAGCTCAGGGGCTTGGCGAAGGCATAGCCCTGCAAAAGGTCGCAGCCGAGCACGCCCAGCATCTCCGCATGCGCCATGGTTTCCACGCCTTCGGCGACGGTTTCAATACCGAGCGACCGGCCGATTTCGATGATCGACCGGATCAGCGCCTGTTCGTTGCGGGAGCTGAGGATGGGGGCGACGAGCTGCCTGTCGATTTTCAACCGCTTCGGCTTGATCTTCAAGAGGCTGACGATCGACGTATGGCCGGTGCCGAAATCGTCAATTTCTATATCGATGCCGAGCTTCTTGATGCCCTCGATATTGGCGGTAACGATATCGTCGCTCTCGTCGAGGAAGATCGATTCCACCAGTTCGAACGACAGCTGGCCGGGCGTGAACGACAGGCCCTGCAGCGAGTTGAGGAGCAGGTCGTCGCTGAGCCGCTTGGCAGAGACGTTGACGGAGATCTTCGGCACGTCGATGCCCATCGCTGCCCAGCGCATCGCATCGACCAGGGACCGGTCGAGCACGATGCGGTCGATCGTCGACACCACATCCAGTTCCTCGGCGATGTGCAGGAACTTGTCGGGCGTCAAAACGCCTTCGCGCGGATGGTTCCAGCGTACCAAGGCCTCGACGCCGGACAGGCGCAGCGTGCCGGCGTCGAACTGCGGCTGATACCAGGCAACGAACTGATGCTGTTCAATGCCCTCGAGGATTTCATCCGCGATGCGCTTGGTGGTGATGATCTCGGCCTGCAGCGCCTCGGTGAAGAATTCGTGGCGGTTACGGCCGTTTTCCTTGGCTCGGTAAAGCGCGATATCGGCATTGACGAGCAGCTGACGCTCGTCGCAGGCGAGGTCCTGCGCGATTGCGATGCCGATACTGACGCCGAAACGGCAGGGGAAGCCGTTATAGTCCACGGGTTGGCGCATCTGGGCGATGATGCGTTCGGAAAGGCCGGAAAGGAATGCCTTGCCCGGCGGATCGGCGACCAGCACCACGAATTCGTCGCCACCGATGCGCGCGACCATATCGCCGGCGCGCACGCTGGAGCGCAGGATTTTCGATGCATGCACCAGCATGGCATCGCCGGCCGCATGGCCGAGCGTGTCGTTGATCTGCTTGAAGCGGTCGAGATCGATATGCAGGATGGCGATGTTGCGCAGGCCGTCCCGGCGGGCGGCCGATAGCGCCTCCAGTTCCTTGTCGAGCATGCGGCGGTTGCCAAGCCCGGTCAAAGGATCATGCAGCGCATTGTGCTCGATACGGTCCTTGGCCTCGGCAAGCTCGTCGTTCTTCGCCTCTGCCATTGCCTTGGCCGAACGAAGCTGTTCGGTCATCATCACGTCGTCGGTGACGTCCCAGCTGATGCCGGTGATCTTGGCCTTGCCGTCGGCGCCCACATGCGTCGAGCCGGCACTGCGCACGTAATGGATGCTGCCATCGGGCCTGACGATGCGATACTGCGAGCGGTATTCCAGGTCGTCGTCGAGTGCCTTGAACAGGGTGAGCGAGGCTGCGGTGATGTCGTCCTGATGCACCGTGCCGCGCCATTCGGCGTAGCTTGGAGCGCCATCGCCCGGCGGCAGGCCGTGCAGATGGTACATCCGCTCGTCCCAGGAGCGTTGCTGTGTGTCCAGGTCAATCTCCCAGATACCGATCTTCGACGATTCGAGTGCCAGATTGAGCCGGTGCGACACGGTCAGCAGCTCCCGCTCGCGCGAGCGAAGCTTGGCGATGTTGCGCTGGCGTTCGTTGACGAGCCCGCCGGTGAGGAAAATCGGAACGATGATGATCGCCGCGGCGGCGAAAATCGTGATTTCGAGCCACGTGGTGTTGGCCGGCTTTTGAGCCCACCCGTCGGCCGGGATCGCCGCCAGTTCCCAGGTGCCGCCGGGCAGCTGCAGCTGGCGGATGACCGGCGCCTTGTCAAAAAGATCGGTGTCGCCGAAAAACGCATCTTGGATGCTGGTTTTCACCGAGACATCGCGGATCGCCAGCTGGATATTGACGTGCTGGTGGCCGCTGTCCGCTTCGTCGTGACGTTTGCCGTCATCGACGAGCCCCGCTTTGGCGTAGATATCCCGTTCATCGATGACGGCTTCCATGAAACCCCAAAAGGTCAGGCTGTTGCCGGTCCGGGTGAAGACGGGAGAAAACAGGTTGAAGCCGGTCCGGCCGCTCGGCATCCGGACCGGACCGGCCAAAATGGGCTTGGCCTTCGATTCGGCGCGGTCCACGGCGACCCGGGAGGAGCGGAACTTCTTGAAGTCGGTGCCGAGCATCCGCTCGTTCCCCTTGAGGGGAAAGGTCATGCGGATGACGGCGTCCGGTGCGGCGCTGACCCGCACCATCTGGGGATTCTGAATCAACAGCTTGGTCGCCAGCTGGTCGAAATGCGCTTGCGGCATTTGGGGATCGACGGAGAAATTGTTGGCAATGCCGCGCAGTGCGGTGATGTTGTTGTTGATCTCGCTCTGCAGGCGGGTAGAGACAAGATTAAGCTCGTTTTGAACGTTGCTTTTCAGTTCGTTGCGGAAATTTTCACGGTTCTGCTGCTCGAAGAAATAGCCCCCGGTAGTGACGACGGCAAAGGCGATGAACGCGGGAAAAAGCGACGGTTTCGCCAGCCTGGCAAGCGCCAGGACGCGATGACGGATTGTAGCGCTTTTAGTCAACGGCCATGCACCCCATATTCCCCGGCTGCACGGTAGAGACGGAGTCTTAAGATTGGCTTTAGAGGCTGTTCCTGCTATCAAATCCGCGCTTCGGCGGAGGGGCGTGACCGCCGGTCAGGATTCGGTTAACCATGACGTCTCCAAATTCGATAAAATTCTAAATGACACGGCAGCGGGCGATTTTTGCCACAATCGGAGATCAAACAGTGGGCACACAAAAATTGAAAGAATCACTGAAGAGGGCAAGACAGATGCGTTTCATCGTTGCTACATTGATGGCCGCAGCCGGTTTCTTTTCGCCGCTGGCCGCCTTCGCCGAAAGTGCCGATGTCGAGGCCGTCATCACCGGCGTGGATACCGACAAGTTGAGCCTGTCGCTGGACGACGGCAAGAACTACCAGGCACCGGAAGAATTCAATTTCGATGGCCTGAAAGAGGGCGTCAAGGTTCTGGTTTTCTACACCGAGGTCGATGGCAAGCGCGTCATCAACGACCTGGAAATCATGCAGTAAGACTGCAGTCGCGGCACCGGGTCGGTGCCGCGTCATTCCGGCGGGGCTGGTTCAAGAGATCGGCCGCTTTACCCGCCTTCGGCAAGGGCTCAGAGCCAGCCGATCGTGCCGTTCTCGATCTTCAAGATTCGATCCTGTGGAATGGCCCCAAGGGCCGCCTCTTCTGCGTCCATGGCGCCGCACAGCTTGAACAGCGTGCGGATGACGCCGCCATGGCTGACGCAGACGGTCGGCGCAGAAACGCTCGAAAGCCAGGCGCCGACACGCCAGGAGAGGATTTCGTAGCTTTCGGCATCCGCACCCGGCGGGATGAAGTCCCATTTCGACAGCTCACGTTCCGCCACCCGCTCGGGCATTTCCCGCTCGAGTTCGGCCATCGTGTAACCTTCCCAATCGCCGAAGGAGACTTCCTTCAACCTGTCGTCCATCCGATAGCCCGAGCGGGCAATCCCCATGGCTTCGCGAACGAGTTCCATGGTCTCGCGGGTGCGGTGAAGCGGGCTTGCGACGAAATCGAATTTTTCCGCGTCCTGCCCGAGAAGGGCGATAAGCGCGTGGCCGTTGCCGCTTGCCTGCCGCCGGCCGGTATCGTTGAGCGGAATGTCCTTCTGGCCCTGCATGCGGATCTGCGCATTCCAGTCGGTCTGTCCGTGGCGGATCATGTAAATGGTCACGGAGAAACTCCGGGGCAGGGGTCTTGAGACCCGAGGCGAGGAGCCGGGGCGCCCGTTGTTCGAGGGCCCCGGAATTCTTTCGTATGCGTGTCAGTCCTTGACGACGGCGATATCCGGCGCATCGACGGCCTTCATGCCGACGACATGGTAGCCGCTGTCGGCATGATGGACTTCACCGGTCACCGAGCGCGACAGGTCGGACAGCATGTAGAGGCCGACATCGCCGACTTCCTCGATGGTAACGGTGCGGCGCAGCGGCGCGTTGTATTCGTTCCACTTGAGGATATAGCGGAAGTCGCCGATGCCCGACGCTGCAAGCGTCTTGATCGGGCCGGCCGAGATCGCGTTGACGCGGATGTTCTTCGGGCCGAGATCGACGGCGAGATACTTGACGCTGGCTTCGAGTGCCGCCTTGGCAACACCCATGACATTGTAGTTCGGCATCACCTTTTCGGCGCCGTAATAGGTCATGGTCAGCATCGAGCCGCCATCGGTCATCAGCTTTTCCGCGCGCCGTGCGACGGCGGTGAAGGAATAGACCGAGATGTTCATCGTCAGGGCAAAGTTCGCAGCCGACGTGTCGACGTAGCGGCCAGTCAGTTCGTCCTTGTCGGAAAAGCCGATGGCGTGCACGAGGAAATCGATCTTGCCCCAGATCTTCTCCAGGTTTTCGAAGACCGCGTCGATGGTGGATTCATCGCTGACGTCGCAATGGCCGGCCATGACCGCACCGAGTTCCTCAGCCAGCGGTTCGACCCGCTTCTTCAGGGCGTCGCCCTGATAGGTGAATGCCAGTTCGCCGCCCTGCGCGTGAATTGCCTTGGCAATACCCCATGCGATCGACCGGTTGTTTGCGACGCCCATGATGAGGCCGCGTTTCCCCTTCATCAGACCGGATGTTTGCGACATGATGTTATGCCCCCAATAAAGCCTATGCTTTCGTCAGCCGGGCATGTGCCGGCTGGAAATTCGCATATGTTGAACCTGCCGGAACCTTCGCGCCCCTTGCGGTCGCGTCGGCTCTGAATTTTTCGAGCATTGGCTATGACATAGCCGCCCCGGTGGTTCAAGCGCGGCTAAGATCAGGAACTGTTAGTCCCCGTAATATTGGGTCAGCGGCCACGCAAGGGGCCGTCATCCACCGCGGCTGTCGTGAAACCTTTACAGGAAGAGGCCGTTGCGCAGGCTGCGCATGAGGTCGGTGACCTTCTCGTCGGGCTTTTCCCACAGCATCAGCCGCAGCTCCACCAGCAGATCGCCGCGCTTGCCCTCCGCGGTGGGCAATCCATGGCCTGCGACCCGGATCACATGGTCGGAGCCGGACCAGGCCGGCACGGTGACGCTGACCGGGCCGGTGAGCGTTTCCACCACCGTTTCGCACCCCAGCACCGCATCCTGGATGTTGACGGGCAAAGTGGTGCGCAGGTCTGTTCCGTCGGTGCGGAAACGGCCGTCCTGATCGACACGCACGGCAACGACGACGTCGCCGCGCAGCATGCCGTTCAGGCGATACCCCATCTCCTTGAGGCGCACGATGCTGCCGTCCGTCGTGCCGGCGGGCAGGGCGACCTTCAATGTCTGGCCGTCGGGCAGGGTTGCCGTCGCCTTCTCGCGCCGGAAAATATCCTCGATCGAGACCGTGACGTCACAAAAAATGTCAGGCACTTTTTCCAGTGCGGGCTTGCCGGCCGCACCACGAATGCGCCGGACGATGGCCGAGACAAGTTCTGCCGCCGGTGCCGCCGCCCGCGGAAAGCCGCCGAGCATGGGCGCTTTGTCGGCTGGATCGGGCTTGGCTTCCGGATGGGCTTGCGGCTCCGCCGCCGTCTCGGCCTTTGGTTCTGGTTTTTGTTCCGGCTTCGGTTCGGTCTTCGCCCGCGGTGCCGCCGCCGGTTTTCTCTCCTGCGGCCTTGCGTTCTGTGCCTTTGCCCGGTCGTCAGTGCCGAAGATGCGCGAGATCATGTCTTCGGCGGTTTCGGGGTCGATCGTTTCTTCCTCCGTGCCCTGCGCCTTGCGCTTCATTTCTTCCATGCGGCGCAGTTCGGCCTCGCGGCGGGCATAGTCGTAGCGGTTGCGCAGCTTCGGATCCTTCAGCACCTCGTAGGCGCGGCCGGCTTCGGCAAAGCGCTGAGTGGCCAACGGGTCGTCCTTGTTCTGGTCGGGATGCACGGCTTTTGCCACGGACCGCCAGGCGGCCTTGATCTCGTCCGGTCCGGCATTGCGTCTGACGCCGAGCACTGAATAGGGATCACGCATGCATGTCACCGCTCTTGAGGGCCGAGATGCCGCATGCAGCGGTTCGTTTCAGCCTGTTGAACCAATGGGAAGACCGCGCCGAAAGGCCCGTTCCCGATCGTTGCGATGATGAGAAACCGCACCTTAAATTAGGGTTAGCCGTGCGCTCGGAAGGGCGTTTTTTGGACGCAGCCCATTGAATTCGTTGAAGCGTGGTTAACGACCGGTAGCGGAATGTACCGGTGCGGCGTCAGCTGCGCGGACCAAAGCTGGTCAAGTACCATTCGCCGTTCCCCATCAGGCAGGTGTTGCCGTCGAACTTCGCAATGCCCTGATAGGAGTGACGCGTGGTGGTAAACCGGCGGCAGGTGGTGCCGTTCACCTGTTCCTCGGAAATGCTGCTGATGACGCCGGCACTGCCGGAGGTGGAATTGGCCCAGGGAATGGGGTTTCCGGCAGCCCTTGTCACGTCGGCGGACGACACGGCGTTTCTGACGGTGACGGCGTCGGAATTGTCCTCGTCACTGCGGACGGAGGGGACGGAACTTGTCGCAACCGTCCTGTCGACGTCGGTCGATCCGGCAAAATCGAGACCGCCCAGGCATCCAGACAGCGTGGTCGCGGTCAGGCACATCGCGGCAATCCCCGTCAATCGGGATAAAACCTTGGTGTCCTCGATCCACTTTGCTATGTCTTGCAACGGTATACCTGTCAGACTGGAAAGAGCGGCTTCAAGGTCCGGAGACGCAACGTGCAAGCTCTGACATTTATTGTTCGGCGGGCGGGAATTGCACCCGCGCCACACGTTACGGCATTGGATGACAATATGAGTGAGACTGGGTTAACAACTGGTGACTTCACGCAAGAGAATGAGCCCTTTTCCCTTTTTGGCACATGGCTGAAAGAGGCGCAGGCCACAGAGATCAATGATCCCAATGCCTTGGCGCTGGCGACCGTGGATGCCGACGGCCTGCCGGATGTCCGTATGGTGCTGTTGAAGGACTTCGACGAACGCGGTTTCGTCTTCTACACCAATTTCGAGAGCCATAAGGGGCAGGAAATCCTTGGCAACATGAAGGCTGCGATGTGCTTCCACTGGAAAACGCTGCGCCGCCAGGTCCGGGTGCGCGGCCCGGTGGAAATCGTCAGCAACGAAGAGGCTGACGAGTATTACAAGACCCGGGCACGCGGCAGCCGCATCGGCGCCTGGGCCTCCAAGCAATCGCGGCCCCTCGAAAGCCGGTTCGCGCTGGAAAAGGCCGTTGCCGAATATACGCTGAAATATGCCATCGGCGAGATTCCGCGCCCCGCTTACTGGTCGGGTTTCCGCATCAAGCCGACCTCGATCGAGTTCTGGAAGGACGGCGCCTTCCGTTTGCATGACCGGATCGAATTCCGCCGCGACGAAGCGGCAGGCGATTGGACGAAGGTCCGGATGTATCCCTGAGGGGCTCTAGCGCGCGCCCATCAGCCTGAAGGCGATGCCAGACGCAAGCGCCGAGACATATCCGGCTTTCTGGAAGTGGCCGTTGAGCGAGATGCGGGGCAGGGCGGCGGCGTTGACGCTATCGGAGAGCGTTCCCGGCTGCGTCGTCACAGCCGTGCTGAAACCGAGATCCTTGGCCAGCCGGTGATCGCGCGCCGAGACGGCGGTGGCAAAACCATAGGGATAGGCAAGCGATGTCGGCCTGTACCCGGTAATCTGCTCCACCCTCATGGCCGAAAGGTCCATCTCCGCGCGCGCCGTCTCGCCGTTCAGGCGCGTGACCGAACGATGGCTGATCGTATGCGCCCCGAGGCTGGCGAGCGGGTTCTCAACCAGCGCTTTGAGGCCGCTCTCGTCCAGCGTCAGCGCGGCGGTGATCCCCGTGGCATCGATGCCGAGCGCCTGCGCCGTCCGGTTCAGGCGGTCGATCGCGGTGGCTTCGTCTATCGAATGAAGAAAGGAAGCGAAGCGGTCGAAAACGGCCTGCTTCTGCTGGAGGCTGCCAAGTGCCAGGGTTTCATCGCCGGTGCCGAAGTCGAAGGTCAGGCTTGATTGCCGCTCCAGAAGATCGGCGAGTGTTTCCCACCAGAGCGTGTGGGTGCGGTCGATAAAGCCGCCGGCCACAAAGACGGTGAAGGGCACATCGTGCCTGGAGAAAACCGGGGCGGCATGTTCGAGATTGTTGCGGTAGCCGTCATCCAGCGTGAAAGCGGCCACCGGCTGGGGGTCGTCCGAGGCAAGATGGGCGGGCAGGGCATCGAGGGCGATGAAGCGGTAGCCATCGCGTTTTAACGTGGTGATCGCCGTTTCCAGAAATTCCGGGGTGATCTCAAGATGCGCGTTGGGATCGAAGGCGCGGGGTTGTTTCGGGCGGACATGATGGAGTGTGAAAATGGCGCCGCGACCGCGGGCATTTCGCATCAGGCCGCCGGCATGCAACAGCCCCGCGGCCTTCAGGCCGCCGGTAATGGCAGTGCGTTTGACGGCCTGTCGCAACATGTTTTTCAAGAGTGTCCCCCCGGCGCAATATCGGAGGCGACATTAGCTGCGGCGGCGTTAACACCGGCTGAATCGGTCTTTGGCAGGGGCCGTGGAGAGGGAGGCCTGCGATCAGGCCTGCGTGCCGCCGACGGTCATGTCGTTCATGCGCAGATGCGGCTGGCCGACGCCGACCGGCACCCACTGGCCGCCCTTGCCGCAATTGCCCATGCCGGTATCGAGCTTCATGTCGTTGCCGATCATGGTGATCCGCTGCATGGCGTCGGGTCCGTTGCCGATCAGCATGGCGCCCTTGACCGGCGCGCCGATCTTGCCGTTGTCGATCAGATAGGCCTCGGTGCAGCCGAAGACGAATTTGCCCGAGGTGATATCGACCTGGCCGCCACCGAAGGAGACGGCATAGATGCCTTTCTTCACCGAGGCGATGATTTCCTCCGGGCTCTTGTCGCCGCCGAGCATATAGGTGTTGGTCATGCGCGGCATCGGCACATGCGCGTAGGATTCGCGCCGCCCGTTGCCGGTCGCCTTCATGCCCATCAGCCGGGCGTTCTGGCGGTCCTGCATGTAGCCGGTGAGCTTGCCGTCATCGATCAGGACATTGTAGCCGGACGGCGTGCCTTCGTCGTCGATCGTGAGAGAGCCGCGGCGGGCTTCGATCGTGCCGTCATCGACGACGGTCACGCCCTTGGCTGCAACTGTCTGCCCCATCAGGCCGGCAAAGGCGGAGGTCTTCTTGCGATTGAAGTCGCCTTCCAGCCCGTGTCCGACGGCCTCATGCAGCATGACGCCCGGCCAGCCGGAGGAGAGAACCACGTCCATGGTGCCGGCCGGCGCATCGATGGCTTCGAGATTGACCAAAGCCTGCCGCAGCGCTTCGTCTGCGCCGCGCTGCCAATTATCCGTCGCGACGAAATCGCCAAATCCGCGGCGGCCACCGACGCCGTAGGAACCGGCTTCCTGCCGGTCGCCGTCGCCGACGACGACGGAAATGTTGAGGCGCGTCATCGGCCGGATATCGTGCATGCGCTCGCCGTCGGCGCGCAGGATATCGACCACCTGCCAGCTGGCGGCGATCGAGGCGGTGACCTGCCGGACCTTCGGGTCTTTGGCGCGCAGATAGGCATCGATCTCGGTAAGCAGCGAAACCTTGGCCTCGAAGCTCGGTTCGCCGATCGGGTTTTCGTCGCCGTAGAGTTTCTTGTTGGTGCGCTGCGGGGCTGCGGCATAGGTGCCGGAATAGCCGCGCGTGACGGCGCCGACCGCATCGGCGGCCCGCTTGAGGGCGGCAAGCGACAGATCGCCGGCATGGGCATAGCCAACCGCTTCGCCGGCAACGGCGCGCAGGCCAAAACCCTGGTCGGTGTTGAAGCTGCCGCCTTTCAGGCGGCCATTATCGAAGGACAGCGCCTCCGACTGACTGTGTTCGATGAACAGCTCGCCATCATCGGCGCCGGACAGCGTCTGCGCCAGGACCTCGCGGATGGCAGCCTCGTCGCTGTCGAACAGTTTGATGAGATCGGTGTTCATGGGCGAGGCTCCGGATACTGATGGAAATGTTCGCTCTATGTAGGGACGGGCGCAGGGAGGGGCAAGCGCAGATGTAAAGACGTTCTCACCGGGATACGCCGTCTCGCCTATTCGTGCAAAGAGCTTTCGGCTCCACTTCTCCGGTGGGGAGAAGGTGGCGCTTAGCGCCGGGTGAGGGGGACGCCTCACGCGTGCGGATGTGCAGTTTAGCCCCGACATCGTCTCACTGCGTTCGGCACTTCTCCCTCACGGGAGAAGTGGAAGGCGCCTTACGGCAGCGCGTCGTAGCCTTCGCCAAAGCCCTTCAGATCGACCGGGATGCCGATACCTTCTTCAGGGGACTGGAAGACGATGAAGGTCGCTTGTCCGCCGGACCGGAAGGTTTTCAAGAGTTCTTCTTCCAGCACCACTTCGGCATAGCAGCCGTCGGAGAAGCAGCGGACGAAATAGGCGCGGCCGATATCCTTGCCATCGACATTGAGGCCAAGGCCGTTCGGAAGGAGGACGCCGAGCGGCGCCAAGACGCGCAGGATCTTCGCCTTGCGGTCCGCGGTCTTCAAAACGACGACCGAAAGGCCGACTTCCGGCCGGTCTTCCGCAATGACGTTCTGCATCAGCGCGCATTGCTCGGCGGTTGCGCCCGCCGGCTGGTCGCAGACGATCGACCACGCACCGTGGTTGGATTTCACGGTGCCGGGTGTGCCTGGCTGTTGTGCTCCGGGCTGCTGGGCCGCTGCCGAATAGGAAAAAAGAGCGGCAGCAAGTCCGAACGCCGCGATCGGCAGCCGGGAAAGGAGGGGCAGGCCCATGTAAACCTCAAATATAAGAATCAGTCTGGCTATTCTTGAAGCGCGTAGCCGCAAATGAAAAGCCCCGCGTGGGTACATTCCAGTCCGGTGTGGCGGAAATGGGGCTCCTGCACGGGCCTCATACCAAGTCTCGATCGCCGAAACCTGGTATAAAACGGCAAGCCAGCCTCAAACCACTGCCAGAAGCTGCCGGCGCAGTGCCGATCGCGCCATATATATGGTATAGGAGCTGGGGATTGGCCTGAAATAGCCGCCGCCGTCAGCGCTGCCTTGTCGCCGCTGCCGGTATCTGTAGGGCCCGCATGGCTTTAACAGTTTGTGTGAAAAGCGTCGTTTGCGCAAAATGCCGCATGGGCTTGACGGGACAGATGTTGCGGCGTTCATCAAACTGTGGTTTGAAGCGCTTCAGTATGGCTAAGGATTCTGCGTTACGCTTTGATCCTGATCAAGCGCCCAGGGAGACACTATAGTGAAAAACAAGGCTTTTGCAGTTTTGGCATCGATTGCCTGTCTGCTTTTTGCTTCGAATGCTTTGGCTGACAAGCCGGTCGCATGGCAGACCAACTTTCAGACGGCAGCAACCGGAATCATGGAAGAAATTACATGGTTCGAGCATTACACCCTCTGGTTCATCATTCCGATCACGCTTTTTGTCCTGGCGCTTCTGATCTGGATCGTGGTCCGTTTCCGCGAGAAGGCCAATCCGGTTCCTTCCAAGACCAGCCATAACACGGCAATCGAGATCGTCTGGACGCTTGGTCCGGTGATCATCCTGCTTTTCCTGGCGATCCCGTCTTTCCAGCTCCTGACCGCGCAGCTGACGCCGCCGGAAAATCCGGACCTGACGCTGAAGGCGACCGGCAACCAGTGGTACTGGTCCTATGAATATGAAGTCGGCGAAAGCCCGCTCTCCTTCGACAGCCTGTTGATGAAGGAAGAGGACCGCGCGTCGCTCGGCAAGGAAGACAAGCACGAATATCCGCGTCTTCTCGCCGTCGACAACGAAGTCGTCGTTCCCGTCGGTAAGACCGTTCGCGTTCTGGTGACCGCAGCCGACGTGATCCACGCCTTCGCCATGCCGGCCTTCGGCGTGAAGATCGATGCCGTTCCGGGCCGCCTCAACGAAACCTGGTTCAAGGCCGATCGCGAAGGTCTCTACTACGGCCAGTGTTCCGAGCTCTGCGGCAAGGACCATGCCTATATGCCGATCGCCATCCGTGTCGTCAGCGAAGACAAGTACAAGACTTGGCTTGCTGCCGCCGCCACCAATGTGGGTGAAGCGAACAAGGCACTCATGGCTTCCATCGACGGCGCGGCAAAGACCGTAGACGTCRCTGAAAACGCCGCACAGTAATTCGCCCTACAGAATTCGAAGGGGAGCTCGACCCAATGGCCGGAACAACCGCGCAACACGATCACCTTCATGATCACGCCCACGATCACGGGCACGACCATGATCACGCCCACAAGCCGCTGAGTTTCTTTCAGCGCTGGTTCCTCTCGACCAACCACAAGGACATCGGCACGCTGTACCTGATCTTCGCGATCTTCGCGGGTATCGTCGGCGGCACGCTGTCGGTGTTCATGCGCGCCGAGCTGCAGGAGCCGGGTATCCAGATCTTCCACGGTCTGGCGTCCATGGTCTATGGCTTCCAGGGCGACGCTGCCATCGATGGCGGCAAGCAGATGTTCAACGTCTTCACGACCGCGCATGCGCTCATCATGATCTTCTTCATGGTCATGCCGGCGCTGATCGGCGGTTTCGCCAACTGGATGGTGCCGATCATGATCGGTGCGCCTGACATGGCGTTCCCGCGCATGAACAACATCTCCTTCTGGCTGATCATTCCGGCCTTTCTTCTCGTGCTGCTTTCGATGTTCGTCGAAGGTCCGGCCGGCGGGTATGGCTCAGGCGGGGGCTGGACGGTCTATCCGCCTCTATCGACGGCCGGAACGCCGGGTCCATCGATGGACCTCGTGATCCTTGGCCTGCACATTGCCGGCGCCTCGTCGATCCTCGGTGCGATCAACTTCATCACCACCATCCTCAACATGCGCGCTCCGGGCATGACGCTGCACAAGATGCCGCTGTTTGCCTGGTCGGTTCTGATCACTGCCTTCCTGCTGCTTCTGTCGCTGCCGGTTCTGGCGGGCGGCATCACCATGCTGCTCACCGACCGCAACTTCGGCACGTCCTTCTTCGCGCCTGAAGGCGGCGGCGACCCGATCCTGTTCCAGCACCTGTTCTGGTTCTTCGGCCACCCGGAAGTGTACATCCTGATCCTGCCCGGTTTCGGCATCGTCAGCCATATCGTCTCGACCTTCTCGAAGAAGCCGATCTTCGGCTACCTCGGCATGGCCTACGCCATGGTCGCGATCGGCGCCGTCGGCTTCATCGTCTGGGCGCACCACATGTACACGGTCGGCATGTCGCTCGACACGCAGCGTTACTTCGTCTTCGCGACGATGGTCATCGCGGTTCCGACCGGCGTGAAGATCTTCTCCTGGATCGCGACGATGTGGGGCGGTTCGATCCGCTTCGCCACGCCAATGGTCTGGGCAATCGGCTTCATCTTCCTGTTCACCGTCGGCGGCGTCACGGGCGTTCAGCTCGCCAATGCCGGTCTCGACCGCTCGCTGCACGACACCTACTACGTGGTTGCCCACTTCCACTACGTTCTGTCGCTCGGCGCCGTGTTTGCAATCTTTGCCGGCTGGTACTACTGGTTCCCGAAGATGACCGGCTACATGTATTCGGAATTCCTCGGCAAGCTGCACTTCTGGGTCATGTTCATCGGTGTGAACCTGGTGTTCTTCCCGCAGCATTTCCTCGGTCTTGCCGGCATGCCGCGCCGTTACATCGATTATCCGGATGCCTATGCAGGCTGGAATGCTGTATCGTCCTATGGTTCGTACATCTCGGCCTTCGGCGTGCTGATCTTCCTGTTCGGCGTCTTTGAGGCTTTCGCCAAGAAGCGCGTTGCGGGTAACAACCCCTGGGGCGAGGGTGCAAACACCCTGGAATGGCAGCTGACTTCGCCGCCGCCGTTCCACCAGTGGGAACAGCTGCCGCGCATCAAGTAAGCGCCGCTCTCAATTCGAAGCCGCCGGAAACGGCGGCTTCGTCCAACGCCGGGATACCCGGCAATACGGCGCAAAGGATGCGCCGGACAAATCCAAGGACTTGGGTAATGCAGGTTATCGACAATCACGAAGCAATCGGCACGGAAGGCGGCGTTCGTCTTTCTGAGGCCTCTGCGCGCGATTTCTTCGAGCTGCTGAAGCCGCGCGTCATGTCGCTGGTGGTGTTTACGGCACTCGCCGGCATGGTCATGGCGCCGGGACACATCAATCCTTTCATCGGGTTCATCGCGATCCTCTGTATCGCCGTGGGTGCCGGCGCCTCCGGTGCCCTCAACATGTGGTACGACGCCGATATCGACGCGGTGATGACCCGGACCGCAAAGCGGC
Source organism: Pararhizobium sp. P1_E7 (assembly GCF_056405855.1). Taxonomy (NCBI): domain Bacteria; kingdom Pseudomonadati; phylum Pseudomonadota; class Alphaproteobacteria; order Hyphomicrobiales; family Rhizobiaceae; genus Pararhizobium; species Pararhizobium sp. P1_E7. The sequence continues at coordinate 98,697 of NZ_JBFUBH010000006.1, forward strand.
CGATCCCGGCTGGCAAGATCCTGCCGCGCGAAGCGCTGTCCTTCGGCCTGACGCTGTCGGCCTTCTCGGTCTGCATTCTCGGTATCGTCGTCAACTGGCTGTCGGCCGGTCTGCTCGCCTTCACGATTTTCTTCTACGTGGTGATCTACACGATGTGGCTGAAGCGCTCGACGCCGCAGAACATCGTCATCGGCGGAGCCGCCGGCGCGTTTCCGCCGATGATCGGCTGGGCCTGCGTGACCAATGGCATCGCCATCGAGAGCATCGTGCTCTTTCTCATCACCTTCCTGTGGACGCCGGCCCATTTCTGGGCGCTGGCACTGTTCAAGATGCGCGACTACGGCGCCGTTGGCGTGCCGATGCTGCCGAATGTCAGCGGCGAGGCGACCACCAAGACGCAGATCGTGATCTATGCGGTGCTGACCGCGATCATCGGCGTTGTGCCGACCGCACTCGGCTTTTCCAGTTTAGTCTACGGCGCGTTCGCCGCAGCCCTCGGCCTTGGTTTCATCTGGTACTCGATCGGCGTGCACCGCATGCCGGAGGGTGACGAGAAGATGGTGCCGGCCAAGAAACTCTTTGCATTTTCGATCCTCTATCTCTTCGCGATCTTCTCCGCGCTGATGATCGATCATCTGATTGCCACGCTGTGGCTTACTGCCGGAAAGGTTGCCTGATGGAACTCGTGACACTCACGGACGCCCAGAAGAAATCGCGGCGCGGCCGCAACATCGCGCTTGGCGTCGTCCTCTTCGGCCTCGTTGCCATTTTCTACATCGTGACGCTGATCAAGTTCAGCAATGGCATGGTTCAGTAGGATCGCACGGCGATGACAGCGACGAACAGGCCAGAGCAGCCACAGCAGAAGAAGGACCGGGCAAACGGCGTCATCGTCGGGTCCTGCCTCGCCTTCGTGGTCGGCATGACCGGCATGGCCTATGCCGCCGTGCCGCTCTACGACATGTTCTGCAAGGTGACCGGCTATAACGGCACGACCAAGCGCGTCGAGCAGGCCTCCGACGTCATCCTCGACAAGACAATCAAGGTGACGTTCGATGCAAACACCGCATCCGACCTGCCCTGGGATTTCAAGCCGGTGCAACGCGAGATCGAGCTGAAGATCGGCGAAACCGTGCAGATCGAGTTCGAGGCAAAGAACCTCTCGAAGAAAGCGACGACCGGGCAGGCGGTGTTCAACGTCACGCCAATGGCGGCCGGCGCCTATTTCAACAAGGTTCAGTGTTTCTGCTTTACCGAAACGACGCTGCAGCCGGGTGAAGACATGAAGATGCCGGTGGTGTTCTTCGTCGATCCGGAAATCGTCAAGGCGGTTGAGACCAAGGGCATCAACACGCTGACGCTCTCCTACACATTCTACGCCCGCCAGCCGTCAAAGCCGATCGCGGCGCTGACGGTAAAGCCTGCCGAAACTGACAACAAACTTTGACAGATCACCGTTTTCGGCTAAGCCGGAAACGACACGAGAAAGACTTATCGGGGATAGTCCACATGGCCGATGCGCACCAGAAAAACCACGACTACCACATCATCGATCCGAGCCCCTGGCCGCTGATCGCCTCGATCGGCGCTTTCATCATGGCGTTCGGCGGCGTTGCCTACATGCGCTACCTGGCCGGTGGTTCGTTCAAGCTGTTCGGTCTCGAACTTGCCAATCCGTGGGTGTTCTTCATCGGTCTTGCAGTCGTACTCTACACGATGTTCGGCTGGTGGTCGGATACGATCAAGGAAGCGCATGAGGGCCACCACACCCGCGTCGTGTCGCTGCACCTGCGCTATGGCATGATCATGTTCATCGCTTCCGAAGTGATGTTCTTCGTCGCCTGGTTCTGGGCCTATTTCGATGCGAGCCTGTTCCCGGGCGAAGCCATCCAGGCAACCCGCACCGCCTTCACCGGCGGTGTCTGGCCGCCGAAGGGCATTGAGGTTCTCGATCCCTGGCACCTGCCGCTCTACAACACCGTCATCCTGCTGCTGTCCGGCACGACCGTGACCTGGGCGCATCACGCGCTGCTGCATGGCGACCGCAAGGGCCTCGTCAACGGCCTGACGCTGACCGTTCTGCTCGGCATCCTGTTTTCGAGCGTTCAGGCTTACGAATACGCCCACGCACCGTTCGCATTCAAGGATTCGATCTACGGCGCGACCTTCTTCATGGCGACCGGCTTCCACGGCTTCCACGTTCTGATCGGCACGATCTTCCTGCTCATCTGCCTTCTGCGCGCCGTGAAAGGCGACTTTACGCCCAAGCAGCATTTCGGCTTCGAAGCCGCCGCATGGTACTGGCACTTCGTTGACGTCGTCTGGCTGTTCCTGTTCTTCTCGATCTACGTCTGGGGCGGCTGGGGTGCCCCGCTCGCCCACGGCTGATCGGGCTACAAAAATGGATTTTCAAGCGGCCGCAGCGATGCGGCCGTTTCTGTTTCTGGTACCTGCGCGCGAATTGACGAGATGTATCCTTTTGGATACAGTCGGCTATGCTCGTATTTGAAACAACCGATGTGTTCAAAAATTGGCTGTTTTCGTTGCGGGACATCAAGGCGAAGGCCAGAATTCTTGCGCGGATACGGTCCGCCGAGCTTGGCAGCCTGGGGGACTGCTCGCCTGTGGGCGGGGGAGTGTCCGAGATGCGAATTCACTATGGACCCGGCTATCGCCTGTATTTCAAACGCACGGGCGACGTCGTCTATCTTCTGCTGATCGGTGGCGACAAATCCAGCCAGAAGCGGGATATCGGCGCCGCCTTGAAGTTGGCGATGCAGCTTGCGAAGGATCAATCATGACGACGATTTCAAGGTTCGATGTGTCCGAGTTTCTGGACGACGATGATCTTATCGCGGAATATCTGACGGCAGCGATGGAGGATGAAAATCCAGATGTCTTCATCACCGCCCTTGGCGACGTGGCCAAGGCACGCGGCATGTCGGAGATTGCCAAGGCCACGGGTTTGGGCCGCGAGAGCCTATACAAATCTCTTCGCGGTGGGTCGAAGGCCCGATTCGAAACCCTCCATAAGATCGTCACCACATTGGGATTGAAGATGACGGTCGTTGCCGACCGTGCCTGATCTTTGAAAACGCGCGATCTGCTGTCCGGAAAAGTCTCTATGTCGCAGGCTTTGCGTTGGACGAGGACGCGGGCGCGGGTTACCTAGTCTGCTAAATACCGGCCACCAAAAAGGCCACGGACAATTTGGAAGAACCGAAATGAACGAAGACAGCGCACATTTTCCGCCGGTCGATCCGGTCAAGGCCGGGCTCAGGGGGCTTTGCCCGCGATGCGGCCAGGGCAAGCTGTTTGACGGCTTCCTCAAGATGAAGCCGTCCTGTGCCAGCTGCGGCCTCGATTATGGCTTCGCCGACGCCGGCGATGGGCCGGTCGTCTTCGTCATCCTGATCGTCGGCTTCATCGTCGTGGGGGCTGCGCTGTGGACGGAGGTCAATATCAATCCGCCGCTCTGGGTGCATTTCCTGTTGTGGATACCGCTTGCTATCGTCTTCAGCCTCGCCCTCATGCGCATGCTCAAGGGCGTCCTGATCAACCTGCAGTTCCGCAACAATGCACGCCAGGGCGAGATCGACCGTGGCTGATACCGTGACCGGAAAAAGGAGCGGCGGGCTTGCCGGCCGTATCGCCGGCATCGTGCTGGTTCTGATCGCGCTCGCTGTCCTGTTGTCGCTTGGAACATGGCAGATGCAGCGGCTTGCATGGAAAGAGGGGCTTCTGGCGGCAATAGCGGAGCGCCGCGCAGCACCGCCGGCCGGCCTAGCGGCGATCGAGGCGCTGGCCAGGGCTGGGGGGGATGTCGACTACCGCACGGTGCGCGTGACCGGCACCTATATCAACAACAAGGAACGGCATTTCTTCGCAACTTACGAAGGCCGCACCGGCTATTACGTCTATACGCCGCTTGAGCTGGCCGATGGCCGGGCTGTCCTCGTCAATCGCGGTTTCGTCTCCTTCGAGCGCAAGGAGCCGGAAATGCGCAAGCAGGGCCAGTTGACCGGCGAACAGACCGTCACCGGTCTTGCCCGCGCCAAGCTGACGGAAAAGCCGTCCTGGGCCGTGCCGGACAATGATGTCGCCAAGAACATCTTCTACTGGAAGGATCTCGATGTCATGGCCTTAAGTGCCGGGCTCGATCCCGCAAAGGTCATGCCCTTCTTCATCGATGCCGATGCGACGCCCAATCCCGGCGGCATGCCGATCGGCGGCGTGACGCAATTCGACCTGCCCAACAGCCATCTGCAATATGCGATGACCTGGTATGGCCTGGCTGCGGCGCTGGTCGTCATCAGCGGGATTTTCATCTTCCGGCGCAAGACTTAAGGTCGGCGCAACATCGCGCCGGAGGAGATCGAATGGCCATTCTTGCAAATATTCTGATCGCGGTGACGGCTCTGATGCATGTCGGTTTTCTCGTGCTGGAAATGTTTCTCTGGACGGGACCACAGGGGCGAAAAGTGTTCCGGATGACGCCGGAGCAGGCCGAAGCGACCAGGGTTCTGGCGGCCAATCAGGGGCTCTATAACGGCTTTCTCGCCGCCGGGCTCGTCTGGTCGCTCATCGCTGTTCCGCCGGAATTTGCGCTCCAGTTGAAGCTGTTCTTCCTTGTGTGCGTGATCGTTGCCGCTATATATGGCGCATGGTCGGTCAAGCCGCGCATCCTGCTGGTGCAGGGCGGACCGGCAATTCTCGGCCTTGTGTTCACCTTACTGGCATTCTGATAGATGACTTCTCTTCCGGCAAAGACACCGATCACCCTGCGCCTTTGCGGTCCGCGCGGCTTTTGTGCCGGCGTCGACCGGGCGATCCAGATCGTCGTTCTGGCGCTGAAGGAATATGGCGCGCCGGTCTATGTTCGCCACGAGATCGTTCACAACCGTTACGTCGTCGAGGGCCTTGAGGCCAAGGGGGCGATCTTCGTTGAGGAGCTCGACGAAATTCCGCCGGAGCATCGCAAGCAGCCGGTGGTCTTTTCCGCTCATGGCGTGCCGAAGTCGGTGCCGGCCGACGCCACGGAACGGAATCTCTTCTATCTTGACGCCACATGCCCGCTGGTTTCCAAGGTCCACAAGCAGGCCATGCGCCACCAGAAGCTCGGCCGCCACGTGGTGCTGATCGGCCATGCCGGCCATCCGGAAGTGATCGGCACGATGGGGCAACTGCCGGAAGGCGCCGTGTCGCTGGTGGAGACGGTCGAGGACGCCGAAACCTATATGCCCCCGGACGCCGACAATCTCGGCTTCGTCACCCAGACGACGCTGTCGGTCGATGACACCGCCGGCGTCATCAAGCGTCTGCACGAGCGCTTCCCGAACCTGACGGCACCCGCCGCCGATTCGATCTGCTACGCGACGACCAACCGTCAGGAAGCCGTGAAACAGGCGGCCCCCGGCTGCGATCATTTCATCATCGTCGGCGCACCGAACTCGTCGAACTCCAAGCGTCTGGTCGAAGTGGCACTGAGGGCCGGGGCGAAAAAATCGGTGCTTGTCCAGCGGGCGTCGGAAATCGACTGGGATGATTTCGGCGATGTCTCTACAGTCGGCCTGTCGGCGGGGGCCTCGGCACCCGAAGTCATCGTCAACGAGATCATCGAGGCTTTTCGCGAACGTTACGATGCCGCGGTGGAGCTTGCCGATACGGTCGAGGAAACCGAAAACTTCCTCGTCAACCGCGAGCTTCGCCACGTGCCGTTGACGGCCCAGGACATGGCGTTCGTGAATGGGGAGTAGGCAATGCCTGCGGGTGGGGTGGATCCTCGGGTCATCCTCGGGTTAAACCCGAGGATGACCCGAGGATCCATAGACCGGCAACCTTTTTCCAATTCCAACCACGAGAACGACCTTGGCAGTTTACACCGACATTACCGAAGACGAACTCGCCCACTTTCTGACCGCCTATGACGTCGGCACGCTGACGTCCTACAAGGGCATCGCCGAAGGCGTCGAAAACACCAACTTCCTGCTGCACACCACCAAGGGCTCCTACATCCTGACGCTTTACGAAAAGCGCGTGGACCAGAACGACCTGCCGTTCTTTCTGGGGTTGATGCATCACCTTGCCGGCAAGGGGCTTTCCTGCCCGCTGCCCTTGCCGCGCGCCGATGGCGAACTGCTCGGTCATCTCTCCGGCCGTCCGGCGGCGGTCATTTCGTTCCTTGAAGGCATGTGGCTGCGCAAGCCTGACGCCAGCCATTGCCGCGAAGTCGGCAAGGCGCTCGCGGCCATGCATGTGGCAGGTGAAGGTTTCGAGATCCGGCGTCCCAACGCGCTGTCCGTCGGCGGCTGGCGGCCGCTCTGGAACAATTCGCGCGATCGCGCCGACGAGGTGCAGCCGGGACTTGCGACCGAGATTGCCGGTGAACTGGATTTCCTCGAGGCCAACTGGCCGAAAGACCTGCCGGAAGGCGTCATCCATGCCGATCTTTTCCCCGACAACGTCTTCTTCCTCGGTGACGAGCTTTCCGGTCTGATCGACTTCTATTTTGCCTGCAACGACCTGCTCGCCTATGACGTCTCGGTCTGCCTGAACGCCTGGTGCTTCGAAAAGGACGGCGCCTTCAACATCACCAAGGGCATGGCGCTGTTATCGGGCTACCAGAGCGTGCGGCCGTTGACCGCAGACGAGATTAAAGCCCTGCCGCTGCTCGCCCGCGGTTCGGCCCTGCGTTTCTTCCTGACGCGGCTCTACGACTGGCTGATGACGCCGGCCGGCGCCTTGGTGGTCAAGAAAGACCCGCTCGAATATCTGAAGAAGCTGCAATTCCATCGCTCCGTCGCAACTGCTGCCGAATACGGCCTGACCCACGAGACAATGCCCGCATGAAACATGTCGATATCTTCACCGATGGAGCCTGCTCCGGAAATCCGGGGCCGGGCGGCTGGGGCGCAGTGCTGCGCTATGGCGAGACCGAGAAGGACCTGTGCGGCGGCGAAGCGGAAACCACCAACAACCGCATGGAACTTTTGGCGGCGATCACCGCGCTCACCAGTCTGAAAACCCAGTGCGAGGTCGATCTCTACACCGATTCGAAATACGTCATGGACGGTATCGGCAAGTGGATTCACGGCTGGAAGAGGAACGGCTGGAAGACCGCCGACAAGAAGCCGGTGAAGAACGGTGAACTCTGGCAGGCGCTCGATGCCGCCAACCAGAGCCACAAGGTCACCTGGCACTGGGTCAAGGGCCATGCCGGCCATCCGGAAAACGAACGCGCCGACGAACTGGCCCGCAAGGGCATGGAGCCGTTCAAGATGAAGCGCTCTAACGGCCGTCCGTGAACTGCACCAGATCCCACAGGTTCCCGTAGAGGTCCTCGAACACGGCGACGATGCCGTAGGGGGCCTCCTTCGGCTCGCGGGTAAACCGGATGCCGGTCTCAACCATCTTCGCATGATCGCGCCAGAAATCGTCAGTCTGCAGGAACAGGAAAACCCGGCCGCCGGCCTGGTTGCCGATGAAGGTCTCCTGATGCTGCGAGGAAGCCCGCGCCAAAAGCAGGGATGTGCTTGCCTCTCCTTGTGGCCTGACCACGACCCAGCGCTTGTCCTGTTCCGGCTGGTAGGTGTCCTCGACCAGCACGAAACCCAGCTTGGTCACATAGAAATCGATCGCTTCGTCATAGTCACGAACGACGAGCGCGATCAGGGCGATACTCTGTTTCATGGGACCTCTGGCGGCTGGCAACGGCGTTCGTGCGATTAATTTACGGTGCACACGCCATTGGCGCCGCCCTTGCCGGTATAGCTGACAGCCGTGGAGCCGTCGGGATTGATGCTGAGCGAGATGGTGACGCCGCTGCCCTTGGCTTCGTAATAGTTCTCGTTGAAGACTTTCAACTTGCCTTCCTTGCCGTTGATATAGATCGGTCCGCCCGCATCGGCATGAACCTCGATCTTGCCCGGGCAGGTGGCATTGACCAGCGGAATTTTGGCCGCGGCCTGTCCTGCAACCGCTATGGCAGCGAAAGCGGCGGCAATGCGCAGAAACGTCTTCATCGTGATCTCCCGAACGCTTTCTCGAATACAAGGAATGGAGCCGCAGGTGCGGCGGCCGCAGCGTGACAGGATGTCCGTTCAAGTCAAGGACCAGGGCGGCGTTGCGTCGCAAACACTTAGCTCTTGCGCTAAGTGTCTTATCGTGATAGTTAGCCTTATGGATCAGTATTCGGAACAGCTTGATGGCGTCTTCCAGGCGCTTGCCGATCCCACCCGCCGGGCCGTTTTGGCGCGATTGGGCCTGGGGCCGGCCAGCATTAGCGACCTGGCCAAACCTTTCGACATGGCCCTGCCGTCGTTCATGAAGCACATCCACTTTCTCGAAGGCAACGGGTTGATCCAGACGCGCAAGGAAGGCCGCGTCCGGACCTGCGCTATCGAGAAAAGGCAGTTTGCCGCCGTCGAGGCTTGGCTGTCTACACAGCGGGCGCTCTGGGAAGGCCGGACCGACAGGCTCGAGCAGTTTGTCGCCAAGGCGCAGACAACCAGGGCGCAGACAAAGGGAGGTTCAACATGAGCAGATCAATCAATCCGGAACTCGACCTGACGATTTCACGGCTGATCAGGGCTCCACGATCGCTCGTCTGGAACGCCTGGACCGATCCGTCGAGCTTCGAGCAATGGTGGATCCCCGAACCGGCCAGATGCAAGGTCACCGAGATGGAGCTGCGCCCCGGCGGCGCATTCGTCACGCAGATCAGCGAAAACGGCGGTGATTTCCAGCCGCATCTGAGCGGCTGTTTTCTTGCCGTCGAGGATGGCGAGCGGATCGTCTTCACCAATGCGCTGGTCGGCGGATGGCGGCCGGCCGAACAACCCTTCATGACGGCGATCATCACGCTGCAGGATCATCCGGAAGGGACGGATTACGCCGCCCATGTCATGCACAAGAGCAATGCCGACCGCAACATGCATGAGGAAATGGGCTTTTACGATGGCTGGGGCACGGTCATCGGACAACTTGCAAAGCTTGTCGAGCGGAGCGTGCAATAGGCCTCGATTGACGGCAGGCACGAAAGCCCGCATGCGCTTCCCGCATGCGGGCTTTCCAATAGGCATCTGGTATCTGGATGGCAGCGTTCAGATCTGTTCGAGCATTGCCGCGGCGGCCGAAACCGTCGCCTGGCCGGGGCTTTCCTCGACGTTGAGCGTCTTTACCACGCCGTTTTCGACCAGCATCGAATAGCGCTTCGAGCGCAGGCCGAGCGTGCCGGCGGAGAGATCGATGTCCATGCCCAGCGCCTTGGTGAAGGCGGCGTTCCAGTCGGAGAGGAAATGGATCTTGCCCATGCCGCCGGATGCGGTCGCCCAAGCGCCCATCACATGCAGGTCATTGACGGCGACAACGGCGATGTCGTCGATGCCACGCGCAAGGATCGCGTCGCGGTTCTCAAGGTAACCGGGCAGATGGTTGAGCGAGCAGGTCGGGGTGAAGGCGCCGGGAACGGCAAACAGCACGACCCTCTTGCCGGCAAACAGTTGCTCGGTGGTGATTTCCACCGGGCCATCGGCGGTCTTTTCCTTGAACGTGGCGGCGGGCAGCTTGTCTCCGACGGAAATGGTCACGGTCTCACTCCTTGAGGTCATTCGGGAAGGCTGGAGCACGATGGCCCCATGGGTTGGATGGGAATATAGATTTGGTTCAGTCAAAGGCAAGCGGGGTTTGCATGCTGAGGCCGCCGGCGCGAGCAACCAGCGCGACCGATCCGCTTTTCAACGCGCCGCCTTTTGCCGGAACGCGCACGGGTATCTCCGCCGTGAGCTTGCCGTTTTCGGACGCGACCACTTCCGGCTTGCCGAAGCTGTAGCCGGGCGGACCCGCAAGGAAGAGTTCGGCAGGCGTTGCCGCTTTCGGCGTCACCAGCGACACATGCAGGCGTTTGCCTGCGGCATCAAACGAGGCAGCGGTCACTTTGAACGTGTCGGACGGTTCCATGGGCAGTGCTGCAACGGCGTCGTCGATCCGGGCCTGGTCGAGCGGGTTTTCCGCCAGGCTCTCCGGCAGAAAAAGGTTGAGATCGGCCTGAACCGGAATGCAGATTTCCTTGCAGATGCCGAGGAAAACCGAGACTTTCAGGGAGAGGTCGCCGGTCCTCTCGCGCTTCAGCGAAAGCGGGAAGGCCACCGAATGGTCGTAGCCGGTATAGCTTGCAATGCCGTCGTGAAAGGCCTTCGGTGCGGGAAAGCGCAATCCGGAAAAGGCGATGCCGTCCTGCGGATCGATGCTTACCTGCGGCGGGATACCGCTTGAGCCCGGTTCGAGCCAATAGGTCTTCCAGCCGGGCTTCAGCCGGATGTCGAGAATGGCCGGGATCGTGCCGTCCGGTTCCGGCCTGTCGGCGACGATGCGGACATCGCCACCCTCCGATTGCACCCAATGGCTCTGTGCAGCATATGCGGCAGATGTTGCAAAAAAATACGCCGAAAGGGTTGCCAGCGTAGCCAAATGAGGCACATTCTCTAGGAGGCGATAATGTTTCATGATGCAGAGGCTTATCGGTTTTGGGGCATGGTTGAAAGGTGTCTGCTTTCACCTCGCGATCATTTTCTCTTGAAGTCGATACGATCTCAGGCCGATGAAAATCGTCAGAACAAATGATCAGGATGGAAGCGCTTTTCATTTGAACCGAGTTGATAGGCGAAGACCATGATGGCGACGTTCCAGAAAAAACGCGAGCGCGGCGTGTTGGACGGTCAGTTCCTGATCGCCATGCCTGGGATGTTCGATAGCAATTTTGCCCGCACGGTCATCTTCGTCTGCGCCCATTCGGACGACGGCGCCATGGGCTTCGTGCTCAATCGGCCGCAGCAACTGACCTTTCCCGACGTTCTCCTGCATCTGCACATCATCGATCAGGCGCAGGCGATCAGATTGCCCGGCGTCACCCGCGATTTCCAGATCCAGACCGGCGGTCCGGTTGAAACCGGGCGCGGCTTCGTCCTTCATTCGGACGATTACCTGAGCGAATCCAGCATTCCGGTCAGCGATGACATCTGCCTGACGGCAACGCTCGACATCGTCCGGGCCATCTCGCGCGGCGAGGGGCCAGCCAAGGCGATGATGATGCTCGGTTATGCCGGCTGGGGTGCGGGCCAACTCGAAAACGAGATTGCCAACAATGGCTGGCTCAATTGCCCGGCGAGCGAGGAGCTGATCTTCGACCGCGGCCTTGACGACAAATACGACCGGGCGCTGGCGCTGATGGGGGTCTCCCCCGCCATGCTCTCGGTCGATGCCGGTCACGCATAACCGAATCTATTTTCCGTCTTTTTGACGTTGTGCCGGAACAATTTGAGCCGCTCCCCGTTTTCCCGTCGCGAGGGTAGGACCGCGCCGTTCATGTCCTCAACCTCTCGAGGAGACTGATCATGGGTAGCACTTCCGACAAGATTTCCGGTGCCGCCAACAAGGCCGCAGGCAAGATCAAGCAGGCTGCAGGCAGGGTAACCGGCAACAGCAGGCTGCAGGCGAAAGGCAAGGGCCAGGAAATCAAGGGTAAGGTCCAGACCGCCATCGGCAAGGCCAAGGACGCCGTCAAGGGTTCCGTCGATCGCATGTAAACGGTTTGCCGCCGGTCATCTCTCCAAGGGGAACCGGTGGCTCTAAAGTGCGCGAATCGACTGTCCTGACGGGTTCAACTGGATGGAAGGTTTCAGCGCCGATGCCCGCTGTGCTTCGCGCCAGCGGGCATTTCTCTGCGGGTGCGATGCTAAAAACTAAGGCGACGGTCGGCATAGTCGAATGCGGTCGCCACACGATCATCAGGCGGGCTATATAATCCAATGAGACTGTACGAATGCGGCAATTGCGGAAACCCTGTTCATTTCGACAATCGTGTCTGCATCAACTGCGGCTCGCGATTGGGATTTCTGCCGGAAGCGATGGCCATGCAGGCGCTGACACCGGCGGGCGACAACCTCTATCAGGCATCGTCGCGCAAGGAGGCCGATGTGCGTTTCTGCGCCAATGCGGCGCATGACATCTGCAACTGGCTGATATCGAGCAATGACGATCACCTCTATTGCCAGGCCTGCCGCTACAATCGCATCGTCCCGGTAACGGACAATCCGGAAGGCCTCTTGCGCTGGCAGAAGATCGGCCAGGCGCAGCGTCACCTGTTCTATTCGCTGTTGCGCTGGAACCTGCCGCGCCCCGGCCGGGACGCCGACCCGCAAGGCGGGCTCGTCTTCGATTTCCTTGCCGATGAAGTCGATGTCTACGGCAATCTCATGCCGGCCATGACCGGTCATGAGGATGGCCTGATCAGCCTGCGGGCGGCCGAAGCAAACGATGCGACCCGCGAAAGCGTGCGGGTCTTAATGAATGAGCCATACAGGACCCTGCTCGGTCATTTCCGCCACGAGATCGGCCATTTCTACTGGGCCCAGCTGGTGCGCGACGACCAGACGCTTAATGCGGCAAGGGCGCTGTTCGGCGACGAACGGCTCGATTATGCCGCCGCCCTGAAGCGCAATTACGAACAGGGGCCTCCGGCCGGCTGGCAGACGAGTTTTATCAGCACCTATGCCAGCGCCCATCCGGCCGAGGATTTCGCCGAATGCTGGGCGCATTTCTTCCACATCGTCGACACGCTGGAAACCGCCCGTTCGTTCGGCCTGTCGACCGAGCCGCGCCGCCACGAGGAGATGGCCGCGGAAGTCGATTTCGATCCGTATCGCGCGACACGTGCGCAGGACCTCGTCGATGCCTGGATCCCGCTCAGCGTCGCCCTGAACAGCCTCCAGCGCAGCATGGGACAGCCAGACAGCTATCCGTTCGTGCTCTCGCCGCCGGTGATAGATAAACTGGATTTCATCAACAGGCTGATCAGGCGGGCGGGGGCGGGGTATAGCCAGTAGCCAGTAGCCAGTAGCCAATAGTTGTCGCTTCCAGGCTCAAAGCAGTGGAATATTTCTACTGCCTACTGCCTACTGCCTACTGCCTACTGCCTACTGCCTCAATCACGCCCGCTTCATCAACGGAAATCGCTCTTTCAGCAACCGCTGGATCGATTCCGAGCCGATTGGCGGGCCGAAGAGGAAGCTTTGGCCGAAGTCGCAGCCCATCTGGGCGAGCTGGATCGCGTCTTCTTCGGATTCGATGCCTTCGGCGACGACCTGCATCTCGAGCTCGCGGGCCATGGTGATGACCGAGCGCAAAAGGATCGAGCGTTTGTCGCTGGGGTCCCTGACCAGCGACTTGTCGATCTTGATCGTATCGAAGGGAAAGCGGGTGAGGTAGGCGAGCGACGAATGGCCGGTGCCGAAATCGTCGAGCGCCAATTTCAGGCCGGCATCCTTCAGTTTCTCCAGAACAAGGCGCGCCTGCTCGGGATTTTCCATGACGACGGATTCGGTCAGCTCCACCTTCACCTTGCGCGGATCGCAATGGTTCTTGTTCAACACCGCGCGGACGTCGTCATAGAGCTCGTTGTTGAGCAGCTGTGCGCTTGACAGGTTGATGGAGACGAAGATCGGCAGGTCGCCGGTCTGGAGCTGCCATTCGGTCAGGTCGCTGGTCGCCTTTTCGAAGGCGAACATGCCGAGTTCGTTGATAAGATCGGAGCCTTCTGCGATCGGGATGAACTCCGATGGAGAAATGCTGCCGCGCTTGGGATGCTCCCAGCGCATCAGCGCCTCGAAACCGGCGATCTCGGCATCCACCAGGCGCACGATCGGCTGGTAGACGAGGTTCAGCTCCTTGCGCTCGATGGCGCGGCGCAGGTCGGTTTCAAGCTGCAGGCGATCTGTTCCTGAGGCACGGAAGGCCGGGCGGAAAGGTTCGACGCGATTGCCGCCGGCCTTCTTGGCGCGGAACATCGCAAGCTCGGCATCGTCAAGCAGGCCTGCGGCATTTTCCTGCTGGTCGACCCAGGAGACGAGGCCGATCGAGGCCGTCAGATTGATTTCGCGATTGCCGAAATTGAGCGGCACCATGATCGCCTTGGAGACCGCGTCGGCGAAATCGGCAACCTTGGCCGTATCGCGCTCCGACATCAGGATCAGTCCGAATTCGTCGCCGCCGAGACGCGCCAGCGTGTCCTGCGGCTTCACCAGCCGCCGCAGGCGGCGCGTCAGCGCGATCAGGATATTGTCGCCGGCAGCAATGCCCAGCGTGTCGTTGACCTGCTTGTAACGGTCGATATCGATGGTGATGACGGTCGGACGGGCGGCGCTGGAGCCGGGGGCCAGCGACAGGATGGATTGCAGCCGGTCGAGGAAGATCTGCCGGTTCGGCAATCCGGTCAGATTGTCGTTCAGCGCATTGTGCAGCAGCCTGTCGATGGAGTTCTTCTGCTCGGTGATATCGACGATGGTGCCGACGCAACGGATGATCTCGCCATTGGCGCCGAGCACCGGGCGGGCGCGGATCGACAGCCAGTGATAATGCCCGTCTTCGGCGCGCACTCTGAATTCGTGGTTCAGCCGGCCCTTGCGATGTTCGAGCAGAACGTCGAGAGTCGCGCGAAACCGGTCGCGGTCGTCGGGGTGAAGGCGCGGCAGCCAGTTGCGGGCCGCACCATGCATGGTGCCGGGCGACAGGCCGAGCTGGGCAGAGATATCCGGAATGGTGACAACGCGGTCGCGCGCCACGTCCCAGTCCCAGACGGTATCGCCGGAGCCGGTCAGCGCCAGCGACTGGCGTTCGAGGTCGGAAAACAGCCCCTGGCTATAGGCGCCGCCGGCAAAGGCGTGCTGCATCACCGTGAAGCCGATCAGGAGCACGATGAGAACAAGACCGCCGCCAAGAGCTGGCTGGACGATGTCATTGGCAAGCTGGCCGGTGACGGTAAGCCATGCCCCGAACAGCCAGACCAGGATCAAAAGCCAGGCAGGCACCAGGAGGATGGCGCGGTCATAGCGGTTGAAGCCGAGATAGGCGATCAGCACGATGCCAGCGGTGCCGGTCAGCGCGAAGGAGAGGCGGGCGATGCCCGAAGCGATGGCCGGATCGTAGATGGCAACGCCGAACAGAAGGCCAAGGCCGAGAATCCAGGCAAGCGTCGCATAGCTTAAGTGCTGGTGCCAGCGGTTGAGGTTGAGATAGGTGAACAGGAAGATCACCAGGCCGGCGGCAAGGAACACTTCCGTGCCCGCCCGCCATATGCGTTCGTCGCCCGCGGTGATCGAGATCAGCTTCGACAGGAAGCCGAAGTCAACGCAGATATAGGCAAGCACCGCCCAGGCGAGCGCTGCCGTCGCCGGCAGCATCGAGGTGCCCTTGACGACGAACAGGATGGTCAGGAACACCGCCAGAAGCCCGGCAATGCCGAGCACGATACCGCGATAGAGTGTGAAAGCGTTAACCGTGTCCTTGTAGGCGTCGGGCTGCCATAGATAGATCTGCGGCAGGTCGGGACCGGCAAGTTCCGCAACGAAGGTGATGACCGAGCCGGGGTTGAGCGTGATGCGGAAGACGTCGGCTTCATCACTCGGTTGGCGGTCGAGCGCAAAGCCTTCGCTCGGTGTGATCGACAGGATGCGCTGCGAGCCCAGGTCCGGCCAGAACAGTTTCGAATTCACAAGACGAAAGTGCGGGGCGACGATAACGCGCTCCAGCTGTTCTTCCGAAACGTTGGCAAGGGCAAACACGGCCCAGTCGCCCTGATGGTTGTCGGCGCTGGAGCGGACTTCGATGCGCCGGACGATGCCGTCGGTGCCGGGCGCCGTCGAGACCTGGAAGGCTTCGCCGCGGCCGGTATAGATTTCCGTCGTCGCCGTCAGGTCGAGGGCCGTGTCCTCGCGGGAGATCTTGACGGGTTCGGTGGCAAGTGCCGTACCGCTACCGATCAGGCAGAACGCGATCATCATGGCGGTAAGAAGCGCCAAGAGCCTTCGTGCTGACGGGTGGAACGGGTGGCGGTTCAAAAACATCAATCACTCGAATTCTTATGTTGCATGCTGTCCTGCGAGAGGAGGGAGAACATCAGGTGATCCCGCCATTGCCCGTTGATTTTCAGGTATTCCCGCAAATAGCCTTCGCGCTGAAACCCGGCCTTTTCAAGGAGCCGGATGCTTCTGTGGTTCTCGGGAATACAGGCTGCTTCAATACGGTGCAACTGAAGGCCCGTAAAGATATAGGGGATAGCCAGCTTGACGGCATCGGCCATATGCCCCTTGCCGGCAAATCTCTCGCCCATCCAGTAGCCGATCATGCAACATTGGGCGGCGCCCCTGCGGATATAACCGATGGTCAGGCCGCCGATCAGCTGGTCGCCGGCGCGCGAAATAATGAACAGGGGCACCGCCTGGCCAGAGGCAAATTCCTGTTCGTTGCGGATGACGCGGGTGCGAAAGGCGCTTTCGGTCATCTCGTCGGCCCGCCAGGTCGGCTCCCACGGCTCGAGAAAGGTGCGGCTTTCGCTGCGCAACTGATACCATTGACGATAGTCGGATGTCTTGGGCAGCCTCAGCAAATGCGCCGTATTGCCAATTTCGATCGGGTCCGGCTGCCGTGACAGAAACCGAAAGACCGATCGTGTCATAGATGCCTCCGCAGTGGATGGGGTGATACCATATGCGAGAGTGCCAGGCGCTCGACGAACGCCTGGAGGTCGCTCATCAGAAAAGACTTAGCCGTTGGCAGCCCGAGCCCGGACAGCCTTGTTGGAAAGCGCACCGAGAATATCGCCCATCGGCGCCAGCTTTTCGACCGGGCCGATCGCCGACAGCGTCGGGACGGTATCAAAGAACAGCCGGCCGGCAAGATCGGTGAGGCGTTCGATGGTGATGCCGGACAGGCGTTCCATCAGCTCCTCGTTGGGGATCGGGCGGCCGTACAGCATCATCTGCCGGGCAATCTGGCCGGCGCGGGCGGCGGGGCTTTCCTGTCCCATCAGAAGCTGGGCACGGATCTGGGCGCGGGCGCGGTCGATTTCCTGCTGTTCGATGTTCATCGACGACTTGCGCAGCTCGTCGATGATGACGGGCATCAGTTCCGGCAGGTTTTCGCCACCGGTTGCCGCGTGAACGCCGAAGATGCCGGTGTCGGAAAAGCCCCAATGGAAGGCATAAACCGAATAGCACAGTCCGCGATGCTCGCGCACTTCCTGGAACAGCCGGGACGACATGCCGCCACCGAGGATATTGGCAAGGATCTGCGAACAGTAAAAATCGCGGGCGTGATAGGCCTTGCCCTCGAAACCGAGCAGCACCTGCGCGTCCATCAGGTCGCGATCCTCGCGCACGTCGCCACCGGTATAGTGGGCGGCATCGGCGACGGGGGACGCCGCCGGTTTTTGCGGCAGGCTGGAGAAACGGTCTTCAACCTGTCGCACAAAGCTATCATGATCGAGAGCGCCTGCACCGACGACGAACATGCGGTCGGTGGTGTAGTTGCGGTCGAGATAGGTGCGGATCTGTTCGGGCGTAAAGGATAAAACCGTATCCGGCGTGCCGAGGATCGGGCGGCCGATCGTCTGGTTGGCAAAGGCGGTTTCGGCGAATTTGTCGAAGACGACGTCGTCAGGCGTGTCGTTGGCAGCGCCGATTTCCTGCAGGATGACCTGCTTTTCGCGCTGCAGTTCTTCCTCGTCGAAGGAAGATTCCGTCAGGATGTCGGCGAGGATGTCGACAGCGAGCGGAACATCGTCCTCTAGAATGCGGGCGTAATAGGAGGTGGTTTCCGTCGATGTCGCGGCGTTGACTTCGCCGCCGACATTTTCGATCTGTTCGGCGATCTGCCTGGCTGTTCGCCGTGCGGTGCCCTTGAACGCCATATGTTCCAGCAGATGGGCAATGCCGTGCTCGTCCGTGGTTTCATCGCGTGAACCGGATTTGATCCAGACCCCGAGCGCCACGCTTTCAAGGTGCGGCATATTCTCGGTGACGACCGTCAACCCGGATTGGAGCCGGGTGCACTCAACTTTCATCATACGTCTTTCTGCGTCCTTATTTCCGGATGCGGGCACGAGCGTCGATAAAGGTTTCGACGGCTTTCAGCTCGGCGTCAAGAATGTCGAAACGCTCCTCCCTGACCATCAGATCAGCAAGCCACGTTGGAAGCGCCGGGTCAATACCACTGGCCGATTTTACTGCGGCCGGGAATTTCGCCGGATGGGCGGTGGCCAGCGTCACCATGGGCACGCTTAAGGTTTCATGCTTGTTGGCAACGAAGACGCCGATCGCCGTATGCGGGTCGAGCAGATAGCCGGTGGTCTCCAGCGTCTTGGCGATGGTCTTGGCCACATCCTTTTCGGTGGCGCGGCCCGCCCGGAACACCTTGCGGATGGACTTGAGCGCATCCTCCTCGATCTCGAAGGAGCCGGACTGTTTCAGGCTGGCCATGGCGCCGCGCACCTTGGAGGCGTCGCGGTCATAGGCCTCAAACAGCAGCCGTTCGAAGTTGGAAGAAATCTGGATGTCCATCGACGGCGAGGTGGTCGCCTTGACGTCGCGCATCTCGTAGCGGCCGGTCTGCAGCGTGCGGGCGAGAATGTCGTTCTCGTTGGTGGCAACGACCAGCTTGTCGATCGGCAGACCCATCTGCCTTGCCACATAGCCAGCGAAGATATCGCCGAAATTGCCGGTGGGGACCGTGAAGGAGATTTTCCGGTCCGGGCCGCCGAGCGCCAGCGCCGTTGTGAAATAGTAGACGATCTGGGCCATGATGCGGGCCCAGTTGATCGAGTTGACGCCGGACAGCGCCACGCCGTCGCGGAAGGCAACGTCGTTGAACATCTCTTTGACGAGGCTCTGGCAATCGTCGAAATTGCCGTTGATCGCCAGCGCATGGACGTTGGCTGCCTTGGACGTGGTCATCTGGCGCTGCTGCACGGGAGACACCTTGCCATGCGGAAACAGGATGAAGATGTCGGTGCGGTCACGCCCGGCAAAGGCGTCGATCGCCGCACCGCCGGTATCGCCCGATGTGGCGCCGACGATCGTTGCGCGCTCGTTGCGCTCGGTGAGCACATAGTCCATCAGCCGGCCGAGCAACTGCATCGCCACATCCTTGAAGGCCAGCGTCGAGCCGTGGAAAAGCTCCATGATGAAGGCGTTCGGGCCGGTCTGGACAATCGGGGCGATGGCCGGATGACGGAACGTGCCATAGGCTTCATCGATCATCGCGCGGAACTTGCTGTCGGGGATTTCACCGTCGATGAACGGGGTGAGAACCGTAAAGGCGATCTCCTGGTAGGATTGTCCGCGCATCGCCCGGATTTCCTTCTTGGAAAAGCTTGGCCACTTGTTGGGAACATAGAGCCCGCCGTCGCGGCCAAGGCCCGCCAGAAGCGCATCGCAAAAACCCAGCGAAGGGGCTTCGCCCCGCGTCGAGATATACTTCACCGTGACCATCCTTCGTCGTCTGTTTGCTGCCGCGGAAATTGAACAGCACCCTATTCGAACCGGGTGGCAACCGCGGTTCTCTTTGCGTCAACCCTTGGCAAAGCTGACGGAAATATCGGCTTTTCGTCTGTAACCGGCCATTCCAGCGCGTCCTGAAAAATTGGCGTTCCGGCGGCAGGTTCCAATCGATTTTTCAATGCGTCGCTGCTATAGACCATCGCCAAGGGTCTTGAAAGGCTCAAGTTGCAGGGGCGGAAAACCGAAAAATACCTCATTTTGCGGTCAGTCACGCCCGGCGGCATCCATCGTGCAAGGCAGAGGGTCAATTCAGGTGTTTGGTAAAATCTCCAGCCGTCTTCTCGGAATTTCACTTCTCGTGCTCATCGCGGGCTGCAACAAAACCGATACCGGCGGCGCGATCGACGCCGGCGGAAGTGCGGCAGCCCCGACGCCCGCCGTCATCCAGGGAACCTGCCCGCAGGTCTATCTGCTCGATGGGACCGCCAATTATCGCACCTATGCCAAGGGCGCCAAGGACGATCCGACCAAGATCGTCTACCAGGCGTCGCTCGCCGACACGACCCGCCAGTGCGTCCAGAACGAAAGCCAGCTGGTGATGACGGTGGTCGTCCAGGGCCGCGTGGTTTCGGGCCCGGCCGGAGGTGCTGGAACGGTCAATCTGCCGATCCGCGTGGCTGCGACCGACGGCAAGAACACGCTCTATTCGGAATTGACGCAATATCCGGTCGAGGTCCAGTCCGGTACTGGTTCCGCCCAGTTCATCTTCACCAAAACCGATATCGCGCTGCCCGGCGGCGCCGGCGATTTCGCCAAGATCTATGTCGGCTTCGACGAAGGTCCGGTCAAGAAGAAGAAATAAGCGGGATTTGCTGCTGAGCGAAGGGCCGGCGCGATGGTTTCGTGCCGGTTTTTTATGTCCGGCGCAATCTGAGGTGCCTTACAAGGCGCACGGGGATTTTGCTTCGCCCGGTTTCTCACGGCGGCTGGAAAGCCGATTTCCGGGATGTGCCTCTCTACCTCTTCGCCGTCAGTCTTCCACGAGTTCATCACCAGGATCGGGTTTCACATTCGGAGCCCGATCAAGGATAGCGAGAGCAGCATCCGCGTTTCCGCGATCAGCTCGCTTCTTCAGGTTCATGATCGCCCGGCGATGCCCAATTCCATCGGCTATGAACGCCGATAGCAACTGGTTCAGCGATACATTGTCTTCAGCTGCGACCTGTTTAGCTTCCTCCATCACGTGATCTGCAAGTCGCAATGGATATGTGCTCATGTTCATCTCCTTCTCGTCAACTCAGCGACGAATTCTCCTGCTCTGACGACTTTCAATCCGAACGCCTCGAGCGCCGGATGCTGAAAATGCCTGTCGCTGCTCACTATGGTGTCCGCATTGGCGGCAAGAGCGCATTCTATATATAGGTCGTCTTTGGGATCGTTCAGAAATGGCCTGAATCGAAACCAAGGAGATACTAATCTCGCTCGACTGAAAACGGCATCGAGAACGGCATCGATTTCATCATGACTGAGCCACGCATTTTCACCTAAAATCCCGGGGCGTTTCAATACGTCCTCATACTCAAGCGCAACTGCGGGTGAGACAGAAAATAGGACGTCTCCGCCAATCATCTTGCGAACAAGGTGATGCGATGCTCCATTCGATGATCGGAAAGCCGAAAGCATGACATTAGCATCAACGACGATCATGCCTCATTCTGATATCACATGCGATATCGTGTCAAGCGACCCCAGAGATGGATCAGAGGCGGCCGTGCTGGACAATTGCCCATCCGGTGCAAAGCGATGCGCTAAGTTAGGCCGTCAGCGCTTCAGACCATTCAGACAGTGCCGCGATAACACCCGGCAGTGCACTCATGCGCGAGATGACAGTTTCCGCGCCCGCTTCAGTCAGCTTGTCGGCATGCGAGGGATAACTGTGCGAAGCGCCGGTGAAGCCGACGACGCGCATGCCGGCCGCGATGGCGCCATGGATGCCGTGGACGGAATCCTCGATCACCAGGACGCGCGACGGATCGGCGCCGAACTGCTTGGCGCCGTGCAGGAAAATGTCCGGCTTCGGCTTGACCTTGTCTTCGCCGAGATCGCGGGCGGAATAGATATGCTTGCCGAAATGATCCTTGATGCCGACCTTGGCGAGCATCATGGCAAGGCGCGCCGAGGTCGAGTTCGAGCAGATGCAATGCGGCAGCTTGAGTTGCGCCAGCATCGGCTTGACGCCGTCGATGATCTCAACGTCGCTGGCCAGCCGCTTGTCGAGGATGGCCTCGTGCTTGGTGAGCAGGGTTGCCGAAAGCGGAATGTCGGATTCTTTCTCGATGGCAAGCAGGGTGTTGTGCCAGGTCATGCCGGCGAAACGCTCGGCCATTTCCTCCGTGCTGATCGGATAACCGGCCTCGGTCAGAAGCTCGGCTTCGACCTCGCTGGCGATGATTTCCGAATCGACGAGAACGCCGTCGCAGTCGAAGATGATGAGATCAATGCTGGTCATGCCGGGAGTGTCCTTGGGGGGGAGATGGTGGCCATGTACACGATGCGGCCCGAAAGCTCAACCACACGAAGCGGGAAGCTGGTATGCGGGAAGGGGCGGCGTAGCTTGGGGACCGGGTATAAGTGCGGTCCTCCGTCCGTCGACTATTTCCTCTGCGGTGAGGCGACCGATTAGCGGCGCTAGAATGACGCCGGGGTGGCCCGCCGCGACATAAAGACCGTGCACCTGTGGCAAAAAACCAAGGCGCGGCAAGCCGTCAGCGAAGATCGGACGGTCGCCGACCTCAGCGCTTGCCAGCATAACGTTGTCAGGCAAATCCAACTCGTCCTTCATCACTGCCAATGTCCGCTCTCCAATCGCCTGCGGGCCATTCTCTGCACCGTTTTCGACATAGGATTTTGCGACGAGAAGCGTGTTGTCGCGGGCTTGGCGAACTTCCAGACGCGGTCCACGCAGGATGCGGCTAACGACAGGCATGCTGCAGGCATAGCGGAGGAGTAACGCTGGAGAAGTCTCAATCCCAGTATCGATACCGAGCTCGCCCACAAGCACATTGGTGGCGCTTCCAGCTGCTGTCACAATGACGTCGGCCTTGAGGGTGCCATCCGAAACCCGGATGCCGGTTACCCGACCGTTTGCGGTCTCGATGGCGACGGCCTTTTCATCAAAGCGGGCCGAGGCACCCGCGGCAAGAGCGGCGGCGACATAGGTTCCAGCCAGTCGTTTCGGCTCGAGAGCGAGATCACTGCGTGAGAAGACCGCGCATTCCGGCACCCGGCGCAGATGCGGTTCCCATTCGGCAATGACACTCCGTTTCAACAATTCGACGTCCTCACCGGCGCGCTTATGGAGATCGGCAAGTTGCTCGGTCTCTAGTGGTGTCGCTCTCCATGTCAGCGAACCAGAGCGGGCATCGGACAAAGCTTCCGGCAAGGCAGCTTTCAGCAGCTGATACTCGGCAACGGCCTCGCGCCAAAGCGCGTAGCTGGCATGGCCGGGTGTGCCATTAATAACGTTGACCCAACCAAAGGCGCGACCTGTGACGCCGGAACCCGGTTTCGGCCCTTCATCTAGCAGCAAGACGTTCGCGCCGCGAATGGCAAGGTTATAGGTGATGGCCGAACCGATTATACCTGCACCGATGACAACGATGCGTGGTCGGTGCAATCTCATGGAATGGCCTCAAAGTGAGCGGAAGTGGTCGTGTGGTCGGTAGGCATCGTGTACGACGATGACGTGACAGAGAACCTGAAAATGACGTAAAACGGTTAGTATGCACCGCCTTCTGTTGCACGAAGTCCCCGAATTAGGCGAGCCTCATGTCCGCAAGGGGCATAGCTTGCCGCAGTTAGCCTTGGTCGTATAGCGTCGCATTTCTATTGTTCCTATAAGGTTCCCATGACCGTCCGACTGCGCCCGCATCACCTCCTCTGCATGCTGACCTTCGTCGGCCGGGGGTACACGCAGGCGTTTACCGAAAATTACATCCGCATCGCCGCCCGCCTGTCCACGGGCGAGGATATTCTTGTGGTCGAAGGGCCGGACGATGTGTGCGCGCCGATGCTTGGCGAGGCTGACCATCACTGTCTGTGCGACAGCGTGACGGAGCGGGATTTGAAAGCGAGGCAGGCGGTCGAGGCTTTGCTCAAGGTGTCCGCCGGCCCGGGGGCTTCGATCCGTCCGGACACGGATTTTCTGAAGAGCATGCGTGAGGCTTTCTCCGCAGGCTCAATCCGCGAGGGCTGTGCCCGCTGTGAATGGTCGCCGCTGTGCACCGGCATTGCCGCTTCAGGCTTCGACGGTGTGCTGGTCGTGCCGCTCGACGGTTGACGGTGCGGGCAGGGGGAACAGCCTGGCGAATTCTTTTTCGCCGGTGCCGGTAAAGCGCACGGCGCGGCTGTCGGGTTCGCGCCTGGCCCAGCCCTTGTCGAGGAAGAGGGTCAAAAGCGCCTGGCCGAGCGACCCTGACAGATGCGAGCGGCGTTCGCTCCAGTCGAGGCAGGCGCGGCAGACCGGGCGTCTGGATTTCACCAGCGCCGGAAGGTCGATGCCGAGCGCCGTCATCTTGCCTTCGCCTGACGGCGTCAATTGCAGCTTGTCGCCGACGCCGGCAATCACTTCCTCTGCGACCAGACTATCGAGCATGCGCACGCCATAGTCACCCGCCAGGTGATTGTAGCAGACGCGGGCCTTGCGCAGCGCCGGGTCCTTGGGGCCGGTACGATGGCGGGTGAAGCCGCGATAGGCGGCAAAACCCATCAGTCCCTCGATCATCAGGCCGACATCGTCGTCGGCAAGGGTGAAATAGCGGTGCCGCCCCTGCTTGCGCTGCGTGATCAGGCCGCCGGCCTCCAGCTTCGACAGATGAGAACTGGCCGTCTGCAGCGTGATCCCCGCCGTTCCGGCAAGCTCCGTCGCCGTCAGCGCCTTGCCGCCTGTGAGCGCGGTCAGCATGTTGGCGCGGGCGGGGTCGCCAATCAGCGATCCGATCTGGGCAATGTCCGGTCCTTCTTTCATACTTCGACCGTAACCGAAGCATTGCGCGCATTCAAGATGGCAAAAAGGATCATCGCCAGGCCACGACGGCCCGGCTCGACTGACAGGAAAAGACGATGATCACCTGCTTCATCCGCTACGAGATCGATCCGTTCAAGCGCGAGGAATTCGCCACCTATGCCCGCAACTGGGGGCAAGTGATCCCGCGCAACGGCGCCGACCTGATCGGTTATTTCGGCCCGCATGAAGGCTCGGCCACGACAGCCTATGCCGCCTACAACATCGAAAATCTCGCCGCCTACGAGGTCTACCGCGCAAATCTTGCCGCCGATCCGCTCGGCATCGAAAACTACGAATTCGCCAGGAAGGAGCGCTTCATCCTCAAGGAAGACCGGATTTTCCTGAAGAACATTTCTGCGCCGCATGCAAAGGGGCAGCCCATCGGCGGGGCCGCGTCGTGATCGCCGTCATCTTCGAGGTGACGCCGGTCTATGGCCGGCGCAGCACCTACCTTGATCTCGCTGCCCAGCTTCACGCCAAACTCGACAAGATCGACGGCTTTGTGTCGATCGAGCGATTCGAAAGTCTGAAGATGCCGGGCAAGATCCTGTCCTTGTCGTTCTGGCGCGACGAGGCGGCGATCGCCACGTGGCGCAACGGCCCGGAACATCGGGCAGCTCAACAAGCCGGCCGCAACGGCACCTTCGCCGATTACCGCCTGCGCATCGCCGGCGTTATCCGTGATTACGGCATGCGGGAACGGGACGAGGCGCCGGAAGATAGCCGGGAGTTTCATGCCATGACGAAAGGACAGGAACGATAGGCATGACAATGGGGAACTGTCCGACAAGGGCCACCCTTCAGCTGCCCTCTCTGGGTGAAAGTGCACTGCTGGCTCGATAGCGGAAACTACGGGGTGCTGAATTTTTTGTTCAACGCCACGATTGCAGCTTTCAGGGCGGGCAGTTCGTCGATAACTACGCCCCAAATGATCCTATCAGACAGCCCGTGATATTCGTGCCGCAGCACGTTGCCAATCGTCCGGACCTGCGGCCAGGGAATTTCCCGTCGGATGTCCTTGACGTCGTCGGGGAGGGCCCGGCTTGCCTCTGATATGATTTCTATCGCCCGTTGTACGGCGTGTTTCAGAAGCCAATCGGCCTGATAGTCCTCGAATGTTTTGCCGGCGATCGCCCGCTCGATGCCGGTAATGGCATCAAGCATATCGCCAAGCGCATGGCGGAACTCCCGTGCCATCAAAAAACCTGCAAGGCGGATTGTTCGATCTCAGATTTCAGAACCGGATGCAGCCCGTCCCGGGTTGTGATGTCAACCGGCATAGCTAACTCAGTTTCCAAAAAAAGTTTAATGCCGATCAGGTCAAAGGCGTTAAATCGGCTTTTTTGATCATAGTCGATGAATAGGTCGAGGTCGCTGTTGGGAGACGCCGTGTCTCGAACTGTCGAGCCGAAAAGATAGAGCGCGGTGGCCCCCATCCCACGGACGGTGTCGGCTCGCTCGCGTAGTCTTGCTATGGCGTCGCTTCGGTCCATGAAAGCAAGATATCGCATCGGTGGCAGAGTTTCCATCCTCCTGTATCATTTCGCAAATTTTCCATGCCCTTCAGCATTTGGTAACCAAGTTCGGTAACCATAAGGGCTGAAATCAGTTCCGAGTAAGCGTAGGTGCGAGTCCATGTCATCAGTTGTTTCGTTGGCCGAAATCTCCCGCGGCGTCAGCCCTGCAGGCTGGCTCGATTCCATCATCAAGGGCGATTGCGTCGCCGCTCTTGAGGCGCTTCCCGACAACTCCGTCGATGTGGTCTTCGCCGACCCGCCGTACAACCTCCAGCTCGGTGGCTCGCTGCATCGTCCCGACCAGTCGCTGGTCGATGCGGTCGATGACGAATGGGACCAGTTCGTCTCCTTCGAGGCATACGACGCCTTTACCCGCGCCTGGCTGCTTGCCTGCCGCCGCGTGCTTAAACCCACCGGAACGCTCTGGGTCATCGGCTCCTACCACAATATCTTCCGCGTCGGCGCGACCTTGCAGGACCTGAACTTCTGGATCCTCAACGACATCATCTGGCGCAAGACCAATCCGATGCCGAATTTCAAGGGCCGCCGGTTCCAGAACGCCCACGAGACCCTGATCTGGGCAAGCCCCAGCGCCAAGGGCAAGGGTTATACGTTCAACTACGATGCCTTGAAGGCGTCCAATGACGACGTGCAGATGCGTTCCGACTGGCTGTTTCCGATCTGCTCGGGCGGCGAGCGCCTGAAGGGCGACGACGGCAAGAAGGTGCATCCGACCCAGAAGCCGGAAGCGCTGCTTGCCCGCATCCTGATGGCCTCGACCAAGCCGGGCGACGTGGTGCTCGATCCATTCTTCGGTTCCGGCACCACCGGTGCCGTCGCCAAGCGCCTCGGCCGCCACTTCGTCGGCATCGAGCGCGAGCAGAGCTATATCGATGCCGCATCCGAACGGATCGCCGCGGTCGAACCGCTCGGCAAGGCGATGCTGTCGGTGATGACCGGCAAGAAGGCCGAGCCGCGCGTCGCCTTCAACACGCTGATCGAAAGCGGCATGATCAAGCCCGGCACGGTGCTGACCGATGCCCGCCGCCGCTACAGCGCCATCGTGCGCGCCGACGGTACGATTGCCAGCGGCGGCGACGCCGGCTCGATCCACCGCCTCGGCGCCAAGGTGCAAGGGTTGGACGCCTGCAACGGCTGGACCTTCTGGCACTACGACGACGGTACATCGCTGAAGCCGATCGACGAACTGCGTGCCGTCATTCGCAGCGACATGGCCAAGATCAACTGATCAGCCGAAGGGCGGATGAATGCCAAACGCCGCGCTCTCGATGGGGATGCGCGGCGTTTGCACGTTAAGGCCGGTCAGATCTAGCGCTGCCTTGCAGCGCCGCGCGTTCTTTATGACGCCACAGGACGTGACCCGATTCCGGTTTAAGGAATTATGTCTTAGGATTTCTCCGCCGGTTCCATCAGGACATCGAAACAGTGGCTGCAATAGCCGAACTGATAGCCGGTGGTCTGCCACGGCTCGACCGGCTCTTCGCAGCAGATGCAGTGAATGATCCACCGGGCAGGGCTTTCGAAATTATTCTCCGGGCCCTGTTGCCCGAGGGTGGATTTTTGCGGAATCCCGGTATTCCCGTTCATATGGTCTGCCTTTCCTGTCTGCCGACGGGAACGAGTTCCTGAAAAACAAATTTCGGAATGTGACGAATTTTTTAAGCGTCTGCGGACAGCGGCTGGTTCGGTCGAGAATCATCGCATGCGGGCATTCAAAACCTATGTGCCCGGCTTGATTGCGGGATGCAAGAACGAGGTTCCGTGCGCAGCTGACAATCGTCGGCCGCGCCGGTTTTGAGAAAGCATTCGCCAGTGCCGTTTGCCGATGCCATCCAGCCGTTGAAAATACGCCGGGCATGCGCGCCTTTTAGAACAATTTAACCATCCCGCCGTAGTCTGACCGCCAGGCAGGACGACCGTGTGATCAACCACGCGAGGCGCGCGGGCAAGCCCGTAGATTGCTTGACGGCGCGGCGAAGGCCGCCCGGTTCAGAGATAGTTTTCGTCCGGTTTCGTACCTTCAGTCCCGGACGAAGACTTAAACGCCCAGGATCAGCGATGATCTTGGGCGTTTCTGTTTGTGCCGGTCAAAAAGAAAGGAGCGCCGCCGGGGCGGAACTCCTTCCTGCTTGCTGTCTAATCCCGCAGGCTTACAGAACGAAATCGTCGGCATACATCTTGGTGACGCCGTTCATCTTGATCTGGAAGTCGGAATAGCCGTCGCCGTCGGTATCGCCGGAGATCACGCCGCCGCTGAACCGCAGTTCGCCTGCGGTACCATGGAACGACAGGCCACCGATGAATTTGAACGTCTGGTTGCCAATGCTGTTTTCATTGGCGTCGATCGACTTCAGGTCCACGACGTCGAATTCCGAACGGTGGAAATCATTGATGATATCGCGCCTGCTGCCGATGACTGATTCGCCGACAGAGTTGAAGTCGAAGATATCGGCACCCGAGCCGCCGCTGAGGAAATCGAAGCCGGAACCGCCAACGAGATAATCGACGCCGGAACCGCCCACCAGGTCGTCATCGCCCGAGCCGCCCACCAGATCGTCGTCGCCGGTGCCGCCGTAGAGATCGTCATTGCCGGCGCCGCCATAAAGGTCGTCATTGCCGCCGAGGCCGTAAAGAATGTCGTTTCCGCCAAGACCCTGCAGGATATTGCGGCCCGAGCTGCCGGTAATGTCGTCATGGCCCGAGTTGGTGCCAATGGCATTCTCGATGCTGATCAGGGTTTCCTTGTGACCGCTCGTTGTGGAAGCCCACTGCGCGCCAAGGTCGATGGTGACGCCCTTGCCGCGCTGCGAGGCATAGTCGTCCTGCAACCGGTAGCTGATCGTGTCGGTACCGCTGCCGCCGTTGAAATAGTTATCGACGCCGACCGACAGGAAGGTATCGTTATCGGCATCGCCGTAATATTTGCTGGCTTCCGTATCGACCTCAAAACGGTCGTTGCCATAGCCGCCGCGAACGATGTCATAGTCGTTGCTGTCGCCAGCGCGAATGTCCGCAATATAGAGATCGTCGCCGTAACCGAGGTAGATGTCGTTGCCGCCTTCGAAATAATTGACGACCTTGTCGTTGCCTGTGCCGGCATCGACATAATTGTCGCCGCCATAGCTGCTGGTGACGTTCAGGTAGATGGTGTCGTTGCCGCCATAGCCGTAGATATCCACGGGACGTGTACTGTAATCGCTCTGGACAATGTAATTGTTGCTATTGGTGCCATCAATAATAATTCTTGCCATGGAAACGCGGCCTTTCGGTAAGTTGCGTATCTGAATTTCGAGGCTGATCATGCAGCCGATAAGGTGAACGACAGCTGAACCAATTGCGGCGCTTTGGTGGTTTCAAAAAGGGCTTTTGATGTCAGAAATCGGTGACATCGACACTGACGATTTTGCCCTGATCGTTGAAGGTGATGGTTTCCTCGCCCCGGCGGACAAGAGGCTTGCCGGTTAAGGCGCTGGTGGCGCTCAGGCGCCAGACGGCCCGGGCCGCGAACGGGGACAGGGGTTCGACAAGGCTGTCTTCGGCAACCTGGTCGGGGTACTCGGCAAAATAACGCCGGAACGCCGCCATGATATCGGCGCGTCCCTTCAGCCCGCCGATCTTGCCGGAAGAATAGGTTGCATCATCGGCGAGGAAATCTTCGATGGCAGCAAAATCAAGATCGCCGATCATGGCATGAAAACGCTCGGTCGCGGCGGCGGGGTCGAAGGGCATCCCCGTCCTCATACCGCCAGCCCATAGGCCAGAAGATCGGATTGCAGCGTCTGCGGATCGGTGAAATGCACGGCATGCCATCCGGCGGCACGGGCGCCCTCGACATTGGCCATGCTGTCGTCGATGAACAGTGTCGCGGCCGGATCGAGCCCGAAGGATTTGGCATGGGTCTCATAGATCGCCACATCCGGCTTGATCAGCCGGGTGTCGCCTGAAACCGTTACGCCGCGCGGCAGGGTCAGGAAGGGATACAACTTTTGTGCTTCCTTGAATGTGTCGGAGGCAAAATTGGTCAGCAGGGTGACGTCATAGCCCTTGGCGATCAGGCTTTCCATGATCGAAACGCACTCGACATAGGCATGCGGCACCATCTCGTGCCAGCATTTGCGGAAAGCGCGGATACTGTCCGCATGCGCCGGATGCTCAGAGATCAACAGCTCTTCGGCCTCGCGCCAGCCGCGGCCGCGGTCCTGCTCGATGTTCCAGTCATGGGTGCAGACATTGGCGAAGAACCACTTGCGCTCGGCTTCGTCGGGAATGATTCGCGAGAACGGAATATGCGGATCGTAGTGAATCAGCACCTTGCCGATGTCGAAGACGATGTGACGGATTTCGACGCTGCTCATCGGGTATTTCCTCAGTTCCCCAGGCTGTTGTCGCCATCTTTGAAAGCGTGCGGTATAGCCTGGGCGATTGCTTTTTTCATGACGGTCGGCAGGGCCTGAGCCTTGAGAGAGGCAAGCGGTTCCCACCAGCCGTTTCCTGTTTTGTTCTGGGTGGCGACCTTGGCCCGATAGACCGACAAGTGCAACTCAAAATGCGTAAAAACATGCGTGATTGTTCCGCAGGGTTCCCACGGTGCGGCAAAAGGCTGGGCTGAAATTGTGTTGTCGCCGTCGATGCGCGAGGTCCATGGCGTGCCCGGCACTTCCGTCATGCCGCCGAGCAGGCCGGTTTCGCCGCGTTTCTGCAGATAGACGGCGCCGTCGGCTGCGCTGGCGACGAAGGCGGCGCCGACACGCAGCGGTTTGTCCTTTTTCGGCGCCTTGCGTGGAAAGGTCTCCGGATCGGCCGTCTTCAAGGCCAGGCAGGCGTCGTTCAGCGGACAGAGCGCGCAGGCCGGCCGTTTCGGCGTGCAGATCGTCGCACCGAGATCCATCATCCCTTGCGCAAAATCGCCCGGGCGGTCCTCCGGCGTCATCTCTGCCACCAGCGCCCGCATCTGCGGCTTGGCTGCAGGTAGCGGCGTTTCAATCGCGTAGAGTCGCGAAATCACCCGCTCGACATTGCCGTCGAGCACGGCGCTCTGCCGGTTGAAGGCAATGGCCGAGACGGCCGCCGCGGTATAGTCGCCGATCCCCGGCAATGCCTTCAATCCGGCCTCGGTATCGGGAAACACGCCGGAATGGTCGCGCGCGACGGCTTCGGCGCATTTCTTCAGGTTGCGGGCGCGGGCGTAGTAGCCAAGACCGGCCCAGGCCTTCATCACCTCTTCGGTATCGGCCGATGCGAGGTCGCTCACCTTCGGCCAGAGCGACAGGAACTTGTGGAAATAGGGTTTGACCGCCTGCACGGTGGTCTGCTGCAGCATCACTTCCGACAGCCAGACGTGATAGGGGTCTGCGGCCACGCCGTCCCTCGCCATCGGCGGCGAGACGCGCCAGGGCAGGTCGCGATGATGCCGGTCGTACCAGGTAAGAAGCCGTTTGGCCGCATCGGCCGGTGTCATTGTCTGCTGCATCATTTGCCGGAAGGTTGGCTGGGTTCATATCAGGGATCGGTCGGCTTCTCTTCATTTCCGGCGGCGCCCAGGCTCTTGCACGATGCGAAAGCATCGCGGCTGCGAACCTCTCCTGGCCGGAAACGAAGATCGAGCCGATCCTATTGGTTTCTATCGTCGATCCTTGGTATAAATACTTGGCGGAGTGTTCGCCATCCTTCAAGGCGGAATCGGAAATTGAAAGACATCTGTTGAAACAACCTTATATCCGCAAGGGCGGCCGTCAGATCAGCGAGATCGCCAATGGCATGATCGATCCGGTGCTTGCCAAGCGGGCCGGGATCAACACGCTGTTGCTTGGCTCCTGGGATGAGATCGCCGGCGAGGATTTCGCCGATTGCACCCGGCCGGAGAAGATCGCCTGGCCGCGCCGCGCCTCGGAAATGACCGGCGAGGGGGGCTATCAGCCGGGTGTGCTGACGATTGCCTGCGAAGGCGCCCGCGCCCTGTTCCTCACCCACGCGCAGGGCGAGCTGATCCAGCGGATCAACGGCTTTTTCGGTTTTCCGGCGATCAGCCAGATGCGCATCGTGCAGAAACCGGTTTCGGCTCCGCCAAAACCCTATCGCAAGCCGAAACCCCTGACTGGTGAGCGGGCCCGGCATCTGGAGACGCTGGTCGACGGCATCGAGAACGATGCCCTCAAGGCTGCGCTGACCCGGCTTGGCACTGCGGTGCTGGCGCCGCGAAAAAAGTGACTGATACCATCAACCGGTCACAATTGTTTGAACGTTGGTGAGCGACAGCCCCTTGTCGCCCCGGACAAGGCAAGTTATCGAATTTTCGACCTATTTCGTTTATCCCCTTACACAGGTGAAACCATGTCTCTTTCTGAACTGAGCCCCATCAAGCGCCTCTTAAGCGGTGTCGCCGTGGCTGCCATCGCTGTGACGCTCGCCGCATGCAGCGACGAGAAGAAGGATGCGGCCGCAAAGACGCCTGCGACGGAAACCACCGGCACGGCGGCCAAGACCGAAGTCAAGCCTGCCGACGGCGGTTCGATGATGTCGTCCACCACAGCGGTGAAGCCGGTGGATGGAACGACGACATCCTCCACCATGTCTTCTGCAGCGACGCCGGCAACGGCTGAGGCCGGCCAGACGCAGGTGGCGCAGGCCGCAGCGCCTGTTGCCAAGGTTGAGCTTCCCCAGTCGGAAGGCGAAGTCGATGTTGCCAAGCTGATGGCGCCGGGTCCGCTGCCGGAAATGTCGCTCGGCAAGGCCGACGCCAAGGTGACGATCGTCGAGTACATGTCGATGACCTGCCCGCATTGCGCCCGTTTCCACAATGAAACCTTCGATGCCATCAAGACCAAGTATGTCGATAGCGGCCAGGTCCGTTTCGTGGTGCGCGAATTCCCGTTCGATCCGCGTGCGGCTGCCGCCTTCATGCTGGCGCGCTGCGCCCCGGAAGGTCAGTATTTCCCGATGGTTTCGATGCTGTTCAAGCAGCAGGAAACCTGGGCTGCGGCCCCCAATGGCCGCGATGCGCTGCTGCAGATGTCGAAACTCGCCGGTTTTACACAGGAGAGCTTCGAGGCCTGCTTGACGAACCAGAAACTTCTGGATGATGTGCAGGCTACGATGCAGAAGGGCGACAAGGATTTCGGCGTCAAGGCCACCCCGACCTTCTTCTTCAATGGCAAGAAGTATTCTGGAGAAATGTCGGTTGACACCATGTCGGCCCTTATCGACGCAATGCTCTGATCCCTCGCGTTTTGACAAAACGGCCGGCGGGCGCCTGAGTGCGCCCGTTTTTCTTTGCCTCCCCCTCAAGGGGAGAGCAAAAATATGAAATTCACCAAACTCCGCCTGCTCGGCTTCAAGTCCTTCGTCGAACCGTCCGAATTCGTCATCGAGCGGGGCCTGACCGGCGTTGTCGGGCCGAACGGTTGCGGCAAGTCCAATCTGGTCGAAGCGCTGCGCTGGGTGATGGGGGAGAATTCCTACAAGAACATGCGCGCGTCCGGCATGGACGACGTGATCTTTTCCGGTTCCGGCAACCGGCCCGCCCGCAATACCGCCGAGGTCGGCCTTTATCTCGACAATACCGATCGCACGGCACCTGCCGCCTTCAACGACAGCGACGAAATCCAGGTGACGCGCCGGATCGAGCGCGAAAACGGCTCGGTCTACCGCATCAACGGCAAGGAAGCCCGCGCCAAGGATGTGCAGCTGTTGTTTGCCGATGCCTCGACCGGCGCGCGCTCGCCGTCGATGGTCGGCCAGGGGAGGATCGGCGAGCTGATCGCCGCCAAGCCGCAGGCGAGACGCCAGCTGCTCGAAGAGGCGGCCGGTATTTCCGGGCTGCATTCGCGCCGCCACGAGGCGGAGCTGCGGCTGAAGGGTGCCGAGACCAATCTCGAGCGGCTGGAGGACGTGACCTCGCAGCTCGAAAGCCAGATCGAAAGCCTGAAGCGCCAGTCGCGCCAGGCCAATCGCTTCAAGATGCTGTCGGCCGACATTCGCCGCCACGAGGCGATGCTTCTGCATATCCGCTGGGTGCAGGCCAAGGAGGCCGAGGGCGAAGCCGACAGCCATCTGAACCAGGCGACGTCGCTCGTGGCCGAAAAGGCGCAAAGCCAGATGGAAGCGGCGAAAGCACAGGCCGTCGCCAGCCTGAAACTGCCGGAACTGCGCGAAGCCGAGGCCAGGGCGGCCGCGGCCCTGCAGCGCCTGCAGATCGCCAAGTCGCAGCTGGAGGAGGACGCCGGCCGCATTCTGCGCCGCCGCGACGAACTGCAGCGGCGCCTGGCGCAGCTTGGAGAGGATATCGTTCGCGAAGAGCGCATGGTCGCCGACAATGCCGGTATTCTTGCCCGTCTCGACGAAGAAGAGAGCGAGCTTGCCGAAATGCTTGCCGAAGCGGGCGAGCGGGCCGAGGAGGCGCGCGAGCGGCTGGCGGAGACGAGCGAACGGCTGGCGCAAAGCGAACGCCAGCTCGGCCTGTTGACGGCCGAGAAGGCCGAGGCGCAGGCATCGCGCAACCAGCTTGAAAAGACCATCCGCGATCTCGCCGAGCGGCAGGCGCGCCTTGCCCGCCAGCTG
Source organism: Pararhizobium sp. P1_E7 (assembly GCF_056405855.1). Classification (NCBI taxonomy): domain Bacteria; kingdom Pseudomonadati; phylum Pseudomonadota; class Alphaproteobacteria; order Hyphomicrobiales; family Rhizobiaceae; genus Pararhizobium; species Pararhizobium sp. P1_E7. The sequence goes on from NZ_JBFUBH010000006.1 coordinate 133,184, forward strand.
TCGGATCAGAACCGCGACCTTGACGAACTCGACCGGCAGATTGCGACGCTGCCGGATCCGGCAGAAAAGCAGGAAGAGGTCGAAGCCGCTGAAACTGCGCTTGAACAGGCGGAAAATGCCGTTGCGGATATCGAAGAGGCGTTGAACGCCGCCCGTCGGGCAGAGGTCGCAGCCCGTCCTCCGGTCGATGCCGCCCGCGCGCGGGCAAATGGTATCGAAACCGAGGCCCGCACCATCCGGCGCATGCTGGATGCGTCGGCGGTGCAGGGCGCTGCCCCGCCGGTGGTCGATGAGATGAAGGTCGATCGCGGTTTCGAGACGGCGCTCGGCGCAGCCCTCGGGGAAGATCTGGAGTCACCGCTGGACCCCGGGGCGCCCGCGCATTGGCGCGCGCCCGGCGATGCGTCCGGCGACCCGCAATTGCCGGGTGAGGCGGTTCCTCTGACCCAGCACGTGCGCGCGCCGGAAGCGCTTGACCGGGGCCTTCGCCAGATCGGCATTGTCGATGATGACACCACGGCTGAGCGCCTGCTGCCGTTGCTGAAAGCTGGTCAGCGGCTGGTGACGCGAAACGGTGCCGTCTGGCGCTGGGACGGACATGTCACAGGCGCCGATGCGCCGAGCGCCGCGGCCCTCAGGCTGGCGCAGAAGAACCGGCTTGCCGAACTCGAAGGCGAACTTACCGATGCCCGCGATCAGCTGGCAGAACGCGAAGCCGAGCTTGCCGCGGCCGCCGCGCGCATCCGTGCCGAGGACGAGCGTCTGCACCAATCGCGCGAGACCCAGCGCATGGTGGTGCGCAAGCTGGCCGTTGCCCGCGATGCGCTGGCTTCAGCCGAGCGTGCGTCCGGCGATCTCGTGCGGCGCCGGGCAGTCCTTGCCGAAACCTCAAGCCAGCTTGCGCTGCAGGTCGAGGAAATCGGCGAACAGATGGAAGGCGCCCGCGAGGCGCTGGAGGATGCCCCCGACGTTGCCGGCCTGGAGCAGAAGCTTAACAGCCAGATGACCACGGTTGCGACAGACCGGGCACTGGTGGCCGAGGCCCGCGCCATCAACGATGGCCTTGCGCGTGAAAACGAAGCGCGCGAACGCCGTATCCGGGCGATCGCGGCCGAACGGCAGACGTGGAATACAAGGGCAGCAAGCGCCAAGGAGCATATCGAAACCCTGCGCGAGCGCGAAAGCGAGGCGCGCGAAGAGGTCGAGGAGCTGCTCGAAGCCCCCGACGAGTTCGACGAGAAGCGCCGGGCGCTGATGAACGAGCTGTCGAAGGCCGAAGAGGCGCGCCGCCAGGCGGCGGACGTGCTGGCGGTCGCCGAAACACGCCAGCGCGATGCCGACCGGATCGCGGTCACGGCACTTTCTGAACTGGCCGAGACGCGTGAAAAGCGCGGGCGCGCCGAGGAACGGCTTGTTTCTGCGCGGGAAAAACGCATCGAAGTCGAAGCCCGGATCCGCGAGGCGCTGAATTGCGCGCCGCACGAGGTCATGCGGCTGACCGGCCTTGCCGTCGATGCGGAGCTGCCGGATATCCGCCAGATCGAGCGCGAACTCGACCGCCTGAAGATCGAGCGCGAACGGCTTGGCGCCGTCAACCTGCGCGCGGAGGAAGAGCAGAAGGAACTGTCCGACAAGCTCGACGCCATGCTGAAGGAACGCGAGGACGTCATCGACGCGATCCGCAAGCTGCGCTCGGCGATCCAGAACCTCAACCGCGAAGGCCGCGAGCGGCTGCTGGCCGCATTCGACATCGTCAACGTCCAGTTCCAGCGGCTGTTCACGCACCTGTTCGGCGGCGGCACGGCCGAGCTGCAGCTGATCGAGAGCGACGATCCGCTCGATGCGGGCCTGGAAATCCTCGCCCGCCCGCCGGGCAAGAAGCCGCAGACGATGACGCTGCTGTCGGGCGGCGAGCAGGCACTGACGGCGATGGCGCTGATCTTTGCCGTGTTCCTCACCAATCCGGCGCCGATCTGCGTGCTCGACGAAGTCGATGCGCCGCTCGATGACCACAATGTCGAGCGTTATTGCAACCTGATGGACGAGATGGCCGCCTCGACCGAGACGCGCTTCGTCATCATCACCCACAATCCGATTACCATGGCCCGCATGAACCGCCTGTTCGGCGTCACCATGGCAGAGCAGGGTGTGTCCCAGCTCGTCTCGGTCGATCTGCAGACCGCCGAGCAGTTAAGAGAAGCCGTCTAACACCGAGACTTGGTATAAGGGTTTCCGGTAAGGGAATCTTTCATATCTGGGCGCACACTTTTCGCCGGCGACCCTTGTTTAAAGGCGATGCCGGATCGCCGGAGGGTATGAAACTTGACGGATTTCACGGGCGCAGAAGCGTTGATGCTCTTGGGGGCCGTTCCCGTGGCGGCCCTGTGTGTGAATGCGGGCGGCATCATCGTCTTTGCCAATGAGGCGGTCGCCGCGATGTCCGCCACGGGTTCCGCTCTGGCAAAAACGCCGGTGTCTCGCCTCCTGCCGGAATGGCACACCGTCTCGAACACCTCCGCCAAGTCCTTCCGCCGGGAAACCTTGCTTTTGCGCGGCGATGGCAGTGTCATTCCCGTCGAGCTGTCGATCGTGCGGTTTGGCGCGGCTCTGACCGGTGTCGTTATCCGCGATCTCATCGATGAACGATCGCTGGAATCGATGCGGCTTGAGCTTGAGCAGCAGAACGAGCAGGCATTGCTGGAGGCGACAGCTGCCCACCGGCGTCTCGGTTTCTTCATCGACATGCTGCCGCAGGCGGCCTGCATCTTCGATGCAGAGGACCGCTACATCCTCTGGAATGAGAAATATGCGGCACTTTATCCGGAAATCGCCGGTCACCTGCGCCCCGGCATTCCGTTCCGCGAGATCCTGGAGATCAGCCTTGCCAGTGGCGATATGCCCGAAACGGTCGCGGATCCGGACCACTGGATCGAGGAGCGGATGAAGCGGCACAGGCTTGCAGTGTCGCAGGAAGAGCAGATGCTGCGGGATGGGCGCTGGTTGCGCCATGACGATCGCCGCACGCCGGACGGCGGTGCCATCGGCATGCGCATCGACATCACCGATCTCAAGCGCCGCGAGGAATCGTTCCGGCTTTTGTTCGATGCCAATCCGATGCCGATGATGGTCTGCGATGCCGTGACCCTCGATATCCTCGCGGTCAACAACGCGGCAGTAACGCTCTATGGCTTTACAGTCGGTGCGATGCGGCAAAAGCGGGTCACCGATTTTCATGCCGGCAGCGAAGGCGAACGGCTTGGTACAATGCTGCGTGCACTTGAGGGGGACAGCGAGGCGCGCACTGTCTGGCACCAGAAAACGGCAGATGGCGCGGAACACTATGTCCTGATCTATGTGCGGATCATCCACGAGGGCCCGTCGCGGCGGCTGCTTTTGACGATTGCCGACGTCAGCGATCGTATCCGCGCCGAGGCGCATGCCACCCACCTTGCCCATCACGATCCGTTGACGGGCCTGCCGAACCGCATGCAGTTTCGCCAGAAGCTGGAAACGGCGCTAGCAGGGGCCGCGCGTGATGGGCAGGAACTCGCCGTGCATTACCTTGACCTCGACGGATTCAAGCCGGTCAACGATACCCTTGGCCATGCCGCCGGTGACATGCTGTTGAAGCAGGTTGCCGAACGGCTGAAATCCGTGCTGTTCAATGGCGAACTGGTCGCCAGGCTCGGCGGCGACGAATTTGCCATTCTCCAGCATGCGTCCACTGCCCAGGTGGCCGACATCGCCGAGCGCTGTATTCTGGCGCTTGGAAAACCCTTCGGTATCGCAAATCGTCAGATCGGCATCAGCGTCAGCATCGGCATCGCTGTCGCGCCCGAGAACGGCTTTGATCCGGACGAACTGATGAGCGCCGCCGACAGCGCTCTCTACCAGGCAAAGGCTTCCGGCAAGAGCACCTGGCGCCGCAGCCGAACCGCAGCCGCAGCGTCGTTTCCCGTTTTGTGACAGATTTTTTCATCATTTTGCTGCAATGCAGCAAAATTCCGCAACCGATGCATTTTAAACCTGAAAAGGATACTGTAGCCTCAGGTGGGAGCCGAATGGGTGGAGAATTAGCATGACAAAGTGGGTTTATGTGTTCGGCGGGGGTGAAGCCGAGGGAAATGCAAGCGATCGCGATCTGCTGGGCGGCAAGGGGGCGAACCTGGCGGAGATGTGCAATCTCGGTCTGCCGGTCCCGCCCGGCCTGACGATCATCACCGAGGCCTGCGGCCGCTACTATGCCGATGGCCGCAATATTCCGGAGGACCTGAAGGCTCAGGTCTCGGCCGGCATCGACAAGATGCAGGCGATTACCGGCCGTGTCTTCGGCGATACAGAGCGCCCCTTGCTTCTCTCCGTCCGCTCCGGCGCCCGCGCCTCGATGCCGGGTATGATGGATACCGTGCTCAATCTCGGCCTCAACGATACAACCGTGCAGGCGCTCGGGCATGATGCCGGCGACGCCCGGTTTGCCTGGGACAGCTATCGCCGCTTCATCCAGATGTATGCCGACGTGGTCATGGGGCTTGATCACGAGGTCTTCGAGGAAATCCTCGAAGACGAAAAAGGCCGCCTGGGGCATGAGCAGGATACCGAGCTGTCTGCCGTCGAATGGCAGCACATTATCTCGCGCTACAAGCAGGTGATCGAGGAGGAACTCGGCGAAGCCTTTCCGCAGGACCCGGAGGTGCAGCTCTGGGGAGCGATCGGCGCCGTCTTTGCCAGCTGGATGAACCCGCGCGCCATCACCTATCGCCACCTGCACAATATTCCCGCCGCCTGGGGCACCGCCGTCAACGTGCAGGCGATGGTTTTCGGCAATCTCGGCAATACGTCGGCCACCGGCGTCGCCTTCACCCGCAATCCCTCCACCGGCGAGAATGAGCTTTACGGCGAATTCCTCGTCAATGCGCAGGGCGAGGATGTGGTTGCCGGCATCCGCACGCCGCAAAACATCACCGAGGCCGCCCGCATCGCCTCCGGGTCCGACAAGCCGTCGCTGGAAAAGCTGATGCCGGAGGCCTTCGAGGAATTCCAGGCAATCTGCAACCGGCTGGAAGGCCATTACCGTGACATGCTGGACCTCGAATTCACCATCGAGCGTGGAAAACTCTGGATGCTGCAGACCCGGTCCGGCAAGCGCACCGCCAAGGCGGCGCTGCGGATCGCAGTCGATATGGCCGAGACGCGCATGATTACCAGGGATCAGGCCGTCACCCGCATCGACCCGGCTTCGCTCGACCAGTTRCTGCACCCGACCATCGACCCGCGCGCCCRCCGCGACATTATCGGCTCCGGCCTGCCGGCCTCGCCGGGGGCTGCGACCGGCGAGATTGTTTTCACCTCCGATGAGGCGGTGCTGGCCGAAAAGGAAGGCCGCAAGGTCATTCTGGTTCGCGTTGAAACCAGTCCCGAAGACATTCATGGCATGCACGCAGCCGAAGGCATTCTCACCTGTCGCGGCGGTATGACCAGCCACGCGGCCGTTGTCGCCCGCGGCATGGGCATCCCTTGCGTATCCGGCGCCGGCAACCTGCGCGTCGATGCCCGCAATGAACTTCTGATCGCCGCCGGCATAACGCTGAGCAAAGGTGAGGTCATTACCATCGACGGCTCGTCCGGCCAGGTTCTGAAGGGGGAAATCCCGATGCTGCAGCCGGAACTGTCCGGCGATTTCGGCAAGATCATGGAATGGGCCGATGCCAGCCGCCGCATGACGGTGCGCACCAACGCCGAAACCCCGGCCGATGCGCGGGCTGCCCGCTCCTTCGGTGCCGAGGGCATCGGCCTTTGCCGAACCGAGCATATGTTCTTCGAGGGCGAGCGCATCAACGTCATGCGCGAAATGATCCTTGCCGCCGACGAGGCCGGGCGGCGGGTGTCGCTCGCCAAGCTTTTGCCGATGCAGCGCTCCGACTTTACCGAGCTGTTCTCGATCATGCACGGCCTGCCGGTGACGATTCGCCTGCTCGATCCGCCATTGCACGAGTTCCTGCCGAAGAGCGACGAAGAGATCGCCGATGTTTCGGCCGTGCTCGGCATGAACCCGGCGGAACTGCGCCAGCGCGTCGATGAGCTGCACGAGTTCAATCCGATGCTCGGGCATCGCGGCTGCCGGCTGGCGATTTCCCATCCGGAGATCGCCGAGATGCAGGCCCGCGCCATCTTCGAGGCGGCGGTCGCAGCCGCGCGTGAAACCGGTGCAGCGGTGGTCCCGGAAATCATGGTGCCGCTGGTCGGCCTGAAATCCGAGCTCGACTATGTGAAGGCCTGCATCGATGCGGTCGCGAAGGAGGTCATTGACGAGGCAGGCATCGAGATCGAATATCTCGTCGGCACGATGATCGAGCTGCCCCGCGCCGCTCTTCGCGCCCATGTCATTGCCGAAAGCGCCGATTTCTTCTCCTTCGGCACAAACGACCTGACGCAGACCACCTTCGGCATCTCCCGCGACGACGCCGCCCAGTTCCTCAATACCTATATCCAGAAGGGCATCGTCGAAAACGACCCGTTCGTGTCGCTCGATTTCGACGGTGTCGGCGAACTGATCCAGATCGCCGCCGAGCGCGGCCGCCGCACCAAGAACGGGTTGAAGCTCGGCATTTGCGGCGAACACGGGGGCGATCCGGGCTCCATCCGCTTTTGCGAGGAAACCGGCCTCGACTACGTGTCCTGCTCGCCCTTCCGTGTTCCGATCGCGCGTCTTGCCGCGGCGCAGGCGGCGATCAACGGCAAGGGGTAATACCAAGTCTCGGTGATAGAGACCTATAGGACAGGCTCGATCGGATTTTCTGGCTAGGAGAGGTCCGCGGAGCGATGCACATGCATCGGTCAGGGATCCCGACGACGCCAGAAAAGCCGAGAAGCCTGCCGAAGGTGGCCCATGGCTGGTCTCTGGCGTCGTTGCGGCGCTTGCCCGATGCGGCAGCATCGCGCTGCGCACCGCGCCTAGCCAGAGATCAGCCATGGGCCATAGGTCGCTATCACCGAGACTTGGTATAAGGCGAGGGCTCTGAAAATTGGCGCAAGAAGCGTCATACTTCAGGGCTGCTTGGCCGTTGGAAACGGCGGACAAGCGGACTTTCCGCTCTATGGGGGCTAGCAGACAGCGTTTCACGGCTGGTCTCCGAGGAGATCATAGGCTGCTGTGAAAGAGTGAGGAGTTTGCAAATGGCTTTGGCTAGCGCACCAATGGACTGTCCCAGACAATAAACAGCAGCGCCTTGAGTTGGGTGAAACGCTCCGCCCCGAGCTCGGCGCGCCAGTCGTCTTCGATGTCGCGCAATATGTCGACCATCGTCCGGAATGCGGCGTGTCCGCGTTCGGTAAACCGGACGATGCGCGCGCTGCCTTCACCCGGAGCGTCGGAGCGGACAATGTAACCGAAACCCTCGAGGCTGCGCAGCAGCTGGTTGATGGCCTGTTTGCTCATGCCGGCGCGCTCGGCGATGGTGCCCGGACGAGCCCCATCCGGCCCTGGAAACTGCAGAACCGCCATATGCGGCAGGCGCAACTCGTTAAAACCGGCGTCGTTCAGTCCCTTTATCAGGCGGCGCTGGATCGCCTGGGCCGGCACGCGTAGCAGGGCGCCGATCAGCAAGTCCTCGGTTTTCATGGGTAAGCCTTCGCGGATGGTGGTCATTGACGGCCCGGTAAATTGAGTTTACTGTCGAGTAGTAAATGTAGTTTACCGAAGGAACTTCCATAATGCCACATGGAACCATCGATCTTCGCGTCAATCCTTCTGACGAAACCATTGGTACCAAAGGGTTCGCGGTTCGCTTCCTCGTGACTGCGGACAACTCGAACGGCAGCATTGCGGCCTTCGAGCTTATGGTCCCGGCCGGATTGCGACTGCCGGCGCCAGCGCACAGCCACGACCACTACGAGGAGACGATCTATGGCCTCGACGGGGTGCTGACCTGGACGGTCGACGAAAAGCAGATCGACGTCGGGCCGGGGCAAACACTCTGCATTCCGCGCGGCGCTGTTCATAGGTTTGATAACAACGGCAGCCAGGACGTGAAGGCGCTCTGTGTCGTCACGCCGGCAGCGATCGGCCCGGAGTATTTCCGCGAGGCTTTTGCCGTGCTCAACGCGGCAGGCGATGGTCCGCCGGACCGGGCCAGGATGGCGGAAATCATGCACCGTCACGGTCTTACGCCAGCGATGCCCCCGAAGTAGGGGCAGGTGGGGTGACTATTCGGTGAGCCGGGTGTGCGTGAGTGTCCGCCGAGCTTTGGTCCTCAGACATGCGGTTTGCCGAAGGCTTGCTAAAAGCACCGCGGAAGGGTTGCTTGCCGCGACTGGACCATGCTTGACCGTCACCTATCAATGAAATCCCGCACCGCCTTGTTGTAGCCGTCCGGGTCCTGCAGCATGGCAAAATGGCTGGCGTCCTTGAGGATGATCAGTTCGGCGCCCGGGATGGTCTTTGCCAGGTAATCCGTATGCTCGCGGCTGATCGCCTCGTCGTGGTCGCCGAGAACGATGGCGGTGGGCGTGGTGATCTTCTTCAGGTCGTCGTCGCTCCAGTTGGGCTGGCTTGCCCACATGCCGCTGATCTGGGTAACGAAAGCGTCGTATTCGGCCGGTGTCGGCGAAATCTTCTTGTAAACCTCGCCGGCCTTTTCGATGTAGGCGGCGAAGGTCTTGTTTTCCATCACGGACGGGATGAGCCCATCGATCTTGGAATTGGCGGCCTGGGCAAACAGTCTGGTCAGCCGCTCCGGGTGATGGATGGCGATGTCGAGGCCGATAATGCCGCCGTCGCTCCAGCCGACGATCGCCGTCCTGTCGATCTTCAGGTAATCGAGCAGCGCCAGATAGTCCGACGACATCAGATCGTAGCTATAGGGCTCGGCATTGCGGGTCGAGCGCCCATGGCCACGGCTTTCGGCAACGATGACCGTGTGATCCCTGGAAAGATCGGCCACCTGCGCCCCCCAGACATCGGCATAGCCAAGGCCGCCGTGGATCAACAGAACCGGCGGGCCGGAGCCATAGACAGCGTAGTACATGCCGATGCCATTGACGGGTGCCGTGCCGGTTTTGTCTGCCTTGGGCAGCGGCGCCGGGTCAGGCAGCCCCAGCCACCGTTCGGCGGCAAGTGCCGGTGCTGCGGAAAACAGCAAGAGGACGCAGAATATCTTCAGCACGGCTTTCATGAGAGTTCTCCCAATGATTGTCGCGCCCATCATAGGTGGCAATCGCCGTTGCCAAAGCAAAAGCCGGCGCTATTTCGCGCCGAATCGGAAATTTCTTGCGAGAAAGAAAAGGAATTATGCCATCACCGGACGATGACGGGCCGGTTCCAGCCCCAGAGCATCGGGTCGTTGCCATATCGCAGCGAGCGCGACTCGGCACGGCGGTCGAGATCGATGCGCTGCAGGCAGGTGGCGAGGGCATCGGTGTTGCGGCGAAAACCGTAGGACAGGCAGGTTTTTTCGTCAGCGGCACGGCGTTCTTGCGGCGTCATCGTGGTGCAACCGCCAAGGATCACGCCTAAAGCGACAAACGACAGGATCTTCCGGACAGGCATGCTGAGACCTTGAAACGATTGCAGATTTCAATCTGTCTATCAGATGCGCTGCAACACATCCACAAAGGCTTCGGCGAAATTCTTCAGGTCGGCGGTCGCTTCGCCGGGCATCTCGATGCGGATCGTGTTGCCGCCGGTTTCAAGGCAGGCAAAGATCGTTGCCATCGTGGCGCTGCCGTCCTTGGGAATGCGCAGCACTGCGATCCTGTCGCAATTGGCGACCAGACCGGATGCCGGCAGTTCAAACAGGAAGGCGCCATCGATGGCAGAGGCGGCGGCTCTCACATGGGCGGCAAAGCCGTCCGGGCCGGTCGTGAAGCCGTCGAGCGACAATTCGAGCTCGAGCAGTTCCATGGTCAGGCTGGCGCCCGGCGCACCCGGCGTGGCCGCTGCTGGCGTGTTCATTTCGGATGATAGCATGCTCACTCTCCTTTCAAGCCGCCGGAAAGACACGTCTTTTCTACGGACCTGGAAATTCCGATGTGGTGCAAACCCGGTCCAATGCCGCATAAACCGGGAAACACGGCTGATCCCCGTCATTAAGACATGATCAAGGAGAATGGCGAATTTGCGGCATCTCAGGGAAGCCAGATGCCTGCCCGTCCTGCCTGTCCGTATCCACGCCCAAGCGTAATCCCGGCGAAAACCACTTCACAGCTTTCGTCATCATGCTTTAAACAGGAGATGTGGTTGCCGTGTCCGGGCCAAGGGATTGATTCTGCCAGATGATGATCAAGTACGAGCGCCCCACATCTGCTGCCGCCCGCTGGGCGCGCCGGATCGCCCGCCTTGCCTTCGGTCTCTTTATCGGGGCCTTGCTGGCGCACCGGTTCGGCCCGCTGCTGACGCCGCATTTCGTGGCGCTGGCTGTCCTTTCGGCAGGTCTGGCGGTTCTTGCGGTGGTGCTGGCGGTTGCCGGATTCGTGCGGTTCTGGCAGGTCGCAGCCGTCGGCGGTATTGCCTCCTTCGTGGCCCTTGTCTACGCGACCGTGCCGATCGCTGCCGCGGGCTTTGCACTCAGCGAATATTTCTCCAAGCCGGCGATCTACGATGTCAGCACCGACACGGTAACGCCGCCGCCCTGGATCAAGCCACCGGATGCGCAGCAGGGTTGGCTCAAACGATCAGCGGAAGTGACACCGGCGGACCGGGAAGCGCAGATCGCCGCCTATCCGGGGTTGACCGGCCGCCGTTACGACGGCGCGCTCGACCGCGTGTTTCAGGGCGTGAAGATCGTTGCGGAAAACACCGGCATCCGCATGGTTGCTCAGGAAGGCGTCAAGAATGCCGAGCCCGACCTTGAGGACATGGCCGTCAAGCCTGCGGACGCTGCGCCTGCCGATAGCGATCCCGATGACGTGCCGATCCCCTTGTCACGCCCCGAGATCGTCACCGACGACATGCCGCCGGGCCGGCGTTCCACCGATATCCTTCTCCAGGGCGAATGGCGCACGCTGATTGTCGGCCTGCGCTTCGATGTGCTGATCAGGTTGCGCGAGGAAGCCGAAACCACCTTCGTCGACATGCGCGTCGCCTCGCGTTACGGCGGCCATGATCTCGGCCTGGGCGCCGCTTTCGCCGACCAGTTCCTGCATGCGCTCGATGCCGAATTGCTGGGGATCGCCGGGGATTGATCCTGCGCCGTTACAGTGCCGCGCGTCACATGTGACGCGCAAAGGGCGCCGCAACGCTTTGGAACTGCTGCACAATTCCTTAAATCGATTCCGATTTAAGGAATTGTGGAGTAGCCCGATGTTCCGGAAAAACAGGCGGTGATCCAGGCGGCGAAGGCCGCGGCTTGCGGTGACAATTGATCGAAGTCGCGCGCCACCAGGAAGTAGGCGCCATGGGGAACCGACAGATCGAACGGCTGGACGACGCGCCCGGCATCAAGGTCATCCCCTGCCAGAACCGCATCGGCAAGCGCGATCCCATGACCGCGCACCGCTGCCTGCAAGGCCAGGGCGCAATCGGCAAAGATTGGTCCGCGCATCGCCTCGGCGCCCGGTGTCAGTCCGGCGGCTGCGAACCAGCGGGTCCAGACATCCCGGTTTTCCTCGTGCAGCAGCGTGTAGGACAAAATATCCTGCGGCGTCAGTCGGGGCGGGCCGGTCAGGAGCGCAGGCGATACGACCGGTATCATCACGACGTCGCAGAGCTTGCGGGCCTGGGCACGCGGCCATGCGGTTGCCTGCGCGCTATGGCGGATGGCGAGTTCTGCCGTATTGCCGCGAAATTCGATCAGCCGGGCCTCGGATTCGGCCGAGACGTCGATCTGCGGATGGAGTTCGCGAAAATCGGCGAGATGCGGTACCAGCCAGCAACTGGCAAATGCCGGCTCGGCATTGACAGTCAAAAGCGCCCCGGCCTTTGTCTCACGGATCTCCTCCAGACGCGCATCGATGCCGTCAAAGGCCACGGCCAGTGTTTCGAGCAGCCTCGTTCCTTCGGCGCTGAGGCGCACCTTCCGGTGATGCCGCGTAAACAGCGCCGTTCCCAAAAGCGCTTCCAACTCGCGCACCTGCCGGCTGATGGCGGCTTGCGAGACGAACAGTTCTTCCGCAGCCAGCGTAAAGCTTTCCAGCCTTCCCGCCGCCTCGAAACTGCGCAGGGCGGTCAGAGGTAGTCGTCCGCGCTTCATCGCATAACCTCAAGTCATTCGAAGGCGACAATAAGCTCGTTTGTCGCCCGCCGGCAAGCGGGATCACACTCAGGCATGGTTGGATTTGAAAGGACGATGGTGATGAACGCGATCCTGAGACTTTGGATGGACGTCATCCTGCTTTTGACCCTGCAACACGATGTTGTACCTGGCGCTCAGGCAAGGAACCGGGCGCGATGTTGCGGCGTCGGCACGAAGCATGTGTTGCGCCGGCCGGCGATCCGGTAGCGGTTGCTTGCCACAATTTCGTAAAGCGGATCGCGCAGAGCCCTTGGGATCACCCGCAACACGCGCGCAAGTGTCCACGGAAAGCCAAGCCCGGCCGCCATGCGCAAGGAGCCTTCGGATTTCAGATAGGCGAGGCCGTCCTCAATCAGGATATTGGTCTCGTAGTTGCGGCTGTCGAGGCCATAGTGGCGGTAGAGCGCTGCGCCGAGCGGCGATTGCGCGGTAAGGAAGCGGTAGCGGCCTTGCCGGTCATGGCGCAAAACGAAATTCACCCAGCCGGAGCAGAAGATGCATTCGCCATCGAAGACGATGACCGGATGATCGTCGGCAAAGGCCGGAACTGCCGGATCGCCGCGATAGCTGTAGGCCGGCCGGTGCTGCATCAGCTTGCCCCGCCGGACACCAGGCGGTAGGCGCCGGTCAGCGATGGCGGGCCGTCGGTCTCGATCTGGCCGCGCTCGAGCAAGTCCTCCAGATGCGCAAAAACCGACAGCGCCGCAGCGCCATGCAGCCGCGGATCGGTGGTTGCGTAGATCACCTTGACCATCTCGGGGATAAACCGGTCACCGGCGCGTACCCGCTCCAGAACGGCGCGCTCGCGCATCCGCCGGTGGGCGCGAAGACCGCGCAAAAACGCAGCAGGCTCCTTCACCGGGCCGCCATGGCCGGGCAGGTAGAGCCGGTCGTCGCGGCCAAGCAGCTTTTCCAGCGACGCCATGTAATCGGTCATCGATCCATCCGGCGGTGCAACGATCGAGGTCGCCCAGGCCATGACATGATCGGCGGAAAAAACGATGCCGGTGTCATCCGGGCCTTTGCCCCCCAGCGCGAAAGCCGCATGGTTGGCGGTGTGGCCGGGTGTCAAAAGCGCTGTCAGCGACCAGCCGTCGCCCGCAATCGTGTCGCCATCGGCAAGGGCGATGTCCGGAACGAAATCCATGTCCGAGCTTTCGGCGAACGGATTGATTTCGCCCGCATGCAGCAGCCGTGCCGCCCGGTGCGGTCCCTCCGCAACGATCAGCGCGCCGGTCTCCGCCTGCAGCCGCCGGGCCAGCGGCGAGTGGTCGCGGTGCGTGTGGCTAACGGCGATATGGGTGACCTCGCGGCCTTTCAGCGCCGCCATCAGCGCCTTGAAATGCGCCTCGTCCTCCGGCCCCGGATCGATCACCGCGACCGATTTTCCGCCAGCGATATAGCTGTTGGTACCATGGAAGGTGAAGGGGCCGGGATTGTTGACGGTGATGYGCTGAACGCCATCCGCCACCGTCACCGCTTCGCCATGGGCGGGCTTGAAGTCAAGGTCGAAATCCGGACCGTCCATGCGCCGTCTCTTCACTTGTACTCGACTTCGATGAACGACATGAAGTCCTGGCCGGCATTGACGACATTGTGCTCGACGCCGGCCTCGCGCCGGTAGGCCTGGCCCTTGGCGATATCCACCCGCCGCTCGCCGCCGGGCTCCTCGAGCAGAAACCGGCAATCGGTCATCGGGATGACGACATAGCCCATGCCATGCACATGATGCCCGGTATCGGCCCCCGGCTCGAAATCCCAGCGGGTGATCCGCACCACGTCGTCATCGAGAAGAACAGTCGGCTTGGCGGGCGGGCGGGCACGAAAAAGGCTCATTTGGGTCTCCGGCTTTGGAAGCCCGACCCTAGCCTAGAAAGCCTGTGACAGAAACGGGTTTCCGGTAGCGGCCTCAGTCTTTTCAACGCGGATCCAGCTCTTGTGAACATTACCCATTCTCATCATGCCGCTGCCCCTCACCCTAGCCCTCTCCCCGCAGGCGGGGAGAAGGTGGCCGACAGGTCGGATGAGGGCCACTATCGAATCGCGGCGCTCACCCGGCAGCCTCTCACCATCACCCCCTTGAAAAATCCGCGCAAAACCCAAACTTAAGCGTTGTCGCAGGCGCGCGGCTTTGCTAAACCGGCTCACGATTTGGCCGGACACTGTGTTCGCGCCAAGCGTTGGGGCGTAGCCAAGCGGTAAGGCACTGGTTTTTGGTACCGGCACCCCTGGTTCGAATCCAGGCGCCCCAGCCACTCTTTCATTTTCAAATCGAAATCCAGGTTTTCCAGCGCTTTTGCCTTGGCTGAGCGTCGAAGAGCTTTGCAAGCTTGGTCACATAACCGCTCGCATGAACCATCCCAGCCATGGATTTATGACAACGACGCCGGTGCCCTCAAAGTCCTTGACGTTACGGGTGACCACCGTCAGCCCGTGAGTGAGGGCGGTCGCAGCAATCAACGCATCGACTTCATTGCGCCGATCGAGAATGTGCAGATGCGCGTATCGTGTCGCGACGGCGTCGTCGACCGGTAGGATCCGGCCGGTGAATTCAGGGCGGACATGGGTGTCAAGCCAGGTGCGCAACCGGGCGCCTTGAAGGGCATCGCGACGCTGTACACCCAGGACGCCACGTTCCAGCTCCAGAATAGTGATGGCCGAGATAAAGAAGGATACCGCATCTTCGCGTCCGATCCACGCGACGACATTGGCGTCGGCCTTGCCGTCACCGATCTTACGCAGTTCGGAGACGACGTTGGTATCCAGCAGATAGGTCAAGACAGATCCACCGCGCGGGTAACAATCTCGACACGCTCGGGAGAGAAATCGATTTCGGAAAGCCCGGGCATGGAAAGGGTCTCGATCAGGCTGCGGCGCTTGCCGGAAAGGCGCTTGAATTCGTCATACGTCATCAGCACGTGCGAAGGTTTGCCCCGGTCCGTGATGATGACCGGTCCATTTTGCGCTGCTTTCTTGGCGCTGCTGACGTCGTGATTGAGTTCACGGCTTGTAAAAGTGGACATGTCACAGCGCTCCGATGTAGGTATGTACCTACATATAGCATGTGTCGCGGCCGATTCAAGTCAAGCTGTACGTCATGCGGTGGGAAAGACATTGTGCATGGATGGAATGAAGCGGAGCAGCGTTTCATTCCATCCATGTCATTTAATCAAGGTCATCAGGCCGCTTCCCAGGGGTCGATTGAAAACTTTTGAAGCCGTTCAAGAATGAGAAATCGTTCCAACAGGAGCGGATCCATGCACCAACGCCGCCGGCAACTGCATCCGCCGCGCCGGCGCCCACTGCAGCGACGAGGTCGGTGCGGTGCTGAAGCTTGCATGCTGAGTCTGATGCGGCAAACGTCGCTCGCCTATGCTATATATTAGCGGGCTATATTTTAGGGGAATTCTGGATCCGGCATAGAGGCGGGCGGCAGGAGGGGCGGATGCTCGAAAGTCGGGGCAACAAACCACGACAACTGACGAAACCATCGCACCGCAAGGGAAGCCCCTCCGAACACGGAGGCGAGCGGCGGATCGTCACGGCCCTCTGTTATGATCTGGCCGGGTCGACGAGACTTCTCCATCTGCTCGACATAGAAGACTATCAGGAACTGATCGTTGCATTTCAGAATGCGGCAAAACAGGCGATAATCTCTCATTCCGGCGTCATGCTGCTTGAGGCCGGTGACGGCGGCGTTGCGCTCTTTCCGATGGAGCTGGGCGCGAAGGATGCGGCGTCGCTCGCCATTCGCGCGGGTCTCGGGATTGTCGATGGCTGCGCGCGCGTTGGCCGGGAAGCCGGGCGCGACGACTTGCACGTTCGCGTCGGGATTGCGACATCCGTCGCGCTCATCCAGGCGATGCAGGAGGAGAAGGGGGAACCCGTTGCGGGGGCTGCACTGGCCATAGCCACCCGTCTGGAAGAGATCGCTGCACCAGACAGCGTTTTTGTTTCGGAAGACACGCGCGACCTGGCTGGCAGGTCGCATGCTTTCGTGTTCGAAGGCGCCAAGACGCTCAAGGGCTTCACCGTGCCGGAAAAGGTGTGGCGTGCGCTCGGGCACAAGATCGAGGTCGACAGGTTCTACGCGTTCGGTAGCCTTGGCGGCCCCTTCATTGGCCGTGAAAGCGAGTTGAGCACGATCGCCGCCTGTTGGGAAAGGATCCCCGCGAAGGGTGGCGAAATACTGCTGATCGAGGGAGATGCAGGCATCGGAAAGTCGCGCCTTCTGCGGGAAGTCCGCAGGATGACTCGCGACCGGCGATCAGGGCTGTTCTTCTTCCAGTGTCTGCCCGGGGGGCATCGCTCGACGCTGCATCCCCTGTTGAACAGCATTATGGGCGCAGCGTCGGGACAGGACGGTCAACTCGGCCTGTCGGCTTCCGCTGTGGCGACCCCCTTTGAGCGAAGTGGCATTCACGACGCAGAAACGATTGAAACATTCGCGTATTTGCTGGGTGCGCTGGGACGAAATCAAAGGCTCGCCGACAACAACCCCAAAGCGATCCGGGAAAAGGCCCTTCGCGCCGTCTTTCGCGCACTCACGGCGTTGTGCGCGAACGGGCCGATCGTCCTGGTCGTCGAAGACATCCACTGGATTGATCCAACCTCCCGGGATTTGCTGGCGGAGGCGGCCCGGATTGCCCGCCAGCTTCCGGTTCTCCTCGTTGTGACCTCACGTCTGGGGTTTGCGGCGGACTGGCTGGATGCGGCCAACCCCACGCGGCTGACGCTGCTCCCGCTTGATCGTGGCGAAACCCGGCAGGCTATCGAGGCACGATGGCCGGAGCACCGGCGGGCCATGCTTCCTGAGCTCTACGACGTCATTGAGAGGATATCCGGCGGCGTTCCGCTCTTCATCGAGCAAATCTGCCAATGGGTCTCGGAGAACGTTGCCGCGGACACTATGAGCCTGTCGGAAAACGCTAAACCCAGCCATATGTCGGCATTCGAGGAAATACTGGATGCACGCCTCAACCACCTGGGCACGGCCAGAGACGTGGCACGAGCCGGAGCCGTTGCGGGCACCCGGTTCACGCTATCGCTGCTTCGCGCGCTGCTGCCGGGGCTTGGCAAGAAGTCTTTGGCCAAGGCCGCCGATACCCTGTGCGATTCGGGGTTCCTGGTGCGGATCAGGGCGCGGGGGCATATCGCCTACGGTTTCCGGCACGTTTTGATTCAGGAAACGATCTACAACGCGCTCTTGCGCAGGCAGCGGCAGGCATTGCATCGGCGGCTGTTCGGTGCCGTCAGCCAACACCGCCAAATGGCCGCCTGGATCGACACCGGAACGCTGGCCGAACATGCCGAACGGGCGGGGTTCATCGAAAGCGCAATCGAACTGTATACCGCGGCAGGACAGGAAAGCTCGAGCCGATCGGCGATGGTAGAGGCGCGCAACTATCTGGAGCACGCCTTGGCGATTTGCGACCAATTGGGCGAGGGGCATGCGATCGAGCCATTGCAATTATCCGTGCTGACTTCGCTCGGCCCCATTCTGACCGGTCTCGTCGGTCTGAACTCGCCGCCGGCCCGCAAGCTCTATGAAGATGGCGTGGCCATCGCCCGCCGGCAGCCGATGGAGGATCAGCCCAGATGGTTTCCGATCTATTGGGGGTGGTGGTTCACGGGATCGGATTTCCGCGTCATGCACGATCGCGCTCTGCAGGTGCGGGCAATGCTGGCCGGGGCGGAAGATCCGGAGATCGAGCTCCAAGTCAACCATTGCATCTGGGCGATCGATTTCAATCTCGGCAACCATCGAGAAACCCAAGATGCGATCAAGGCAGGGCTTGCGCTTTATGACGAGCAGGCGGCGAAAACCAGTCGAACGTTGTTTGGCGGCCATGACGCCAAGGTCTGCGGTCTGGGGCAACTGGCCCTTTCTCTATGGCTGACAGGGCAAACGAAAGCATCGGACACGGCTCTTTCGAGGATGGTGGCTTTCGTTGACAGGATTTCACATGCGCCGAGCAAGGCGCATTCGCTTGATACGGAAGCGGTGTCCGCGTTTTACCGGGACGACTATGGGCGTCTCACCGAAATTTCCAACAGAATGGCAGACTTCGCGAAGTTGCATGAGATGCAGTCGCTGTCCGGCCTGTCGCTGCTCTTCGCCGGATGGGCTCGTGCACATGGCGAAAGCCTCACGAGCGGGCATGCGATGTTTCGCGAGGGGCTGTCGCTCCTGAAAATCCTCGGTGCTGTCGCAGATCTCCCGATTTATCTCTACATGCACGCGACGCTGCTCGGACTTGAGGGCAAATATGAGTCGGCAGTCGAGGTCACGAACGACGCGATCGAAAAGGCCAAGGAAACCGGCCATGCCTATTGGCTCGCCGAGCTTTACCGCCGCCGCGCCGTTCTTCACGCGCGGGTCAACACGTCCAAGGATCCCATTGTCGCCGATCTGCGCTCAGCGGTGGAAATTGCCGAGAGCCAGGGAGCAAAGACGCTTCTAAGGCGGGCGAGACATTCAATTCAGGAGCTTGGCGTTGCCGTTCAGCGTTAAACCAGCGGGCCGGAAAACGGACGACCCGTCAAGCCTTGACGCGATGCTCGCGACCTTTCGCGGCGCTGTGGTTTCGGGCCTTGGCAAACCCCTGTCGCCACCCGCAGGCCTTCAAGAGGCCGATCGATGCTTGCGCGCGATTCTACCACTGTGCCGTCGTGCGCGCATAACCCGGCTGGGCGATCTGACCGGACTTGACCGGATTGGCCTGCCGGTGGTTCAAGCGGTTCGACCCGCCGCCCTCTCCGAAGTCACGTCGCTCGGGCGGGGCCTTGCCATGGCGGGAGCGGCAGTGGGGGCGATCATGGAATCGCTCGAGCGGTTCTACGCCGAAGCCATTCCCTCGGCGCGGGTATTTTTCGCGACGGCGGATGAACTCAAGATCGCTGACGGCCTGTTTGAAAATCTTTTGGCGCCTGATCGCCGGGGGAACTGGCGGGCAAGGACGATACCCTGGATCACCGGCATCGACATCACGACCGGTTTCCCACAATCGGTCCCCCTGGAACTTGTTCACACCTGCTACACGGATCCGCCGCCCGCCCATGATGGGCTGTTCATCCGCACGACCACGGGTCTTGCCTGTCATATGACCGTGTTCGGCGCGTTTCTGCATGGATTGTTCGAATGTATCGAGCGTGACGCCGTCGCTCGTGCCTTCGCCACCCACGGCTTCTTCGATCGAATGCGCATTTCCCCTGTCGGGTTGGGTGACGGCGTTGATCACATACTATCCGTTGTGGGCGAGCACCATATTTCCTTCGGCCTTTGGCTCGTCCCTTCGCCAGCAAATGTCCCAGTGGTCTGGTGCCAGACGATCGAGACGGGCCTCGGCGAGCCGATCCTTGCGCTCCCGACCGAGGGGTATGCGGCGGGACCAAGCATCGCTGCTGCGGCGCAGAGCGCGATGCTCGAAGCGTTGTCGGCACGGGCCGGGGCGATATCGGGCGCGCGCGACGATCAAACCCGGGAGCATTACAGACGCAGCACCGACGCGATCGTCGCCAAAGCCCGCCAGCTCATTCTCGTGGACACGTCCGGCCTGCCGCGCCCGGCGATCGAAGCGGGCGCCGTTTCGGACCTCGGCTCGCTCATCGACAGGGTCCTATCCGCCGGCATGGGCCCGATATTGGCTGTGCCAGTGGGAGCGGACGTCGAAACCGGCGTTCAGTGCGTAAGAACCATTCTTCCCGGAGCCTGTCCCTTTTCCATCCTGCGGTGAGTGTTCACATGGTCGATACGAGCGAGGAAGGTCCGATCCTGGTGTTTCTTGGTCCGACACTTCGGTTGGCCGAGGCCGAGCGGGTTCTCGACGCCATCTATCTGCAGCCCGCCGCGCAAGGCGACATTCTGCTTGCCGCCCACGCATTCCGCCCGCGGGCGATGGTCCTGATCGACGGGCAATTCGAGGACAGGCCGGCTGTCCGGCACAAGGAAATCCTCTGGGCGATGGCGCAGGGGATCGTCGTGATCGGCGCGGCGAGCATGGGCGCGCTCAGGGCGGCGGAACTCAGTGAATTCGGCATGATCGGTGTCGGCCTGATCTACAGGTGGTATCGGCGCTGGCGGCTTGCTCCCGATGATGCCGTCGCCATTCTTTCGGGGCCGCCGGAGCTCGGCTTTCTTCCTTTGACACACGCACTGGTCGATCTCCAACGGACGTTCGTCAGCCTGACACGCCGGAATTTGATAACCGCCGCCGAGCGCGATTTGCTCACAACAATTGCGCGAAACATGAACTTTCGAGAGCGCCGGTTCGAAGCCATCATCCGGGATGCGGGGTGCCGGGAGGAAAGGTTCAAAGAGCTGCGGAAGGAGATGGTGGGACAAAAAAGACTGGACGCCCTCCAAGCATTGCGAAGCGCGCGGGCCCTTGTAATGCAGGAAAATGCGGGGCGCGCGAGCACCGCGTGGGTTGCAACGAACACCTTTGTCCGGGATCTCGAGGCTGGCGGCATTGACTTAAAATTAGTTAACACTTATAAATTGAATTCTTAATTGCGGATTTTCAATCGAGGGAGCAATTATGCGATGCGTCTGCTTCGGGACGATTCCCTCGAGTCCGGAGATGCGCGTGTCGGTACGCGCTTCTGGATTTATCCCCAACCACCCTTCATTCCCGGATACGAACAACCCGATCGCGTGTGGCTGTCGATACAGCGCGACGAAATAGGCGAGGGCCCCAGCGACCTGTCCATGTATGTCGCGGATCCGCTCTATGACAAGCGGCCCTACGGCCTCGCGGGCTTGCCGCCATTCGACGGGGCGAAGCGGGCGCCGGTGAGGCCGGGGCCGGACCGTCACTTCGACAACATCGATCCAACCTCCCGTCCATTTCTCGCGGTTCACGCCTATGCCTGCGTGCGTTTCGTTCTCGACATCTGGCAGAGTTATCTGGGGCGACGGGTCCACTGGTTCTTCGATCAGACCTTTCCAAGGCTTGAAATCGTTCCATTTATCGATTGGGACAATGCTCAGGCGGGCTACGGCTTTCTGGAACTGGGTCGTTCCGACGTCGATGGCATACTGCGACCTTACGCGTTGAATTTTGACACGATCGCGCACGAGGTCGGGCATCTGATCATGCTGTCGGAGACGGGCATGCCAGCCGCGACATCGCCTGACGGCGACTTCTTTTCGTTCTCCGAAGCCTTTTCGGACTGTGTTTCGCTGATCTCGTTCCTGCATTTCGATTCCGCGATTGACCGGCTTCTGCGGCGAACGAGAGGCAATCTGCTGCTCTACAACGAACTGAACCGCTTTGCGGAAACGAGCCCCGAAACGCAGATCCGCCTGGCGACCAATTTCCGGCAAATGTCCGCAGTGACGCGCGAGGTGCACGACCGGGCGCTGCCGTTCGTCGGCGCCATCTTCGACAGCATCGTTGCGCTTTATCATCGCGATCTGGTCGCGAATGGTTGCGCCGACAGACGGCTTCTGGATGTCGATATCCGGGAACTGGCGCGGGACGAATTTGACACGTTTCATCGGGTGACGGCGGAGGCATTCAGCATCAAGCCATTGTATTTCAAGCTGGCACTGACCGCCGCGCGCGACGCGGTGGGCGCGGCACTTGCCGCCTCGTTGAGAGCGCTTGATCCGGGCACGCTGCGGCTGGACCAGGCGGCAGGCGCCGTCATTGCCGCAGCGGACGGGGCGGCGGCCGAACTGCTGGAAGAGAATTTTGCGTGGCGTGAAATCATAGGTTCGAGGTGAAATACAAAAGGAGAGCGAGATGAGCGACTGCAGCTGTCACCCCGGCGTGGGACCGATTCTGGAAGGTTTGTCTGAGCCGGATTATGAATCTTACAATCCGAGCGAAGTGCGCCTCTACGGTCGGCCTGCTATGCATCGGCCAATATTCAAACTTTCGGATGAGACTATCAGTAAAGAAATTTCTGAAAATCTTGAGGGCCTTGCGTTTGAACCCGCTGACATGCAGAGAATAATAAAGGCTGTTAAAGAAGTTGCGGCTTTAAAAATCAAAAATGATGAAATATTCAGTATCGTTAACCAGCAGATAGTTTTGGCTATTGTTGATCATAAGCTAGAACTACAACAGCTTCCTGTTGATATCAGTATCCCGTCGAAAAATTTTCGAGGTGATGACGGACGGTATATAAGGAGCATCGGCGTGATTTACGGCTATGCTTACGAAGGGCATTGCTACAAGTTGTCAAAACCTCAGATCATGTATTTGCCCGAAGAAGCGCGTCTTATTAAGGGCGGGGATTGCGGGTGCGATTGCGGGTTTGTTCCGGAACTCGGCTATGCCGTGTGGCAGATCGACAAGCTTGAACGCGTCGTAGCACTCGACGTCCGTTCCGACGATCTCAAGACGCTGGTATTGGACGAAAACCTGCCAGGCAACCGGTCGCCGCTCGCCTATGCGCAGACGATGGCGCTGGCTCCACAACGATACCGGGACTGACGGGAACGCCGCTCGCGGGCCCGCGTCATGCGGCGACAATTGTTGGGTCTATTCCCGGCGTTGCTCAGCGCTGCCGGCGGATGGATGATGTCCGCGAAAAAGGACGGCGTCGGACGCGCTTTCACAAAACAAGACCCGCCAGCTTTCACCGGCGGGTCTCCAGCACACTCAGTGCTAAAAAATCTTACTTCGCCTTCTCGCCGGCCAGGAACTCGTCGCACCAGCTCGGTCCGGATGATTTTTTCACGTCGCCGAGAACGTGGACCGAGCGGATGACGTAGTCGGAGGAGACGTTGAGCTGGACGGAGCAGCTCAAGAATTCGGTGCGGGCAGAGGCGATCTTCTTGCCCTTCTTGCCGTTTTCGCCTTCCGCGTATTGCGCCGGGATCGTCCGCTTCTTGTAGCCACCCTTCCAGGAATAGACCGTCATGTCGCCGCTCGCAACGTCCGACTGCGGCGGGCCGAAGGCTGCGAAGAAGACGCCGGCGGGCTGTCCCTTCCAACGGGCCTCAACGGCATTTCGGGCAGGGCCCACAGTGGTGCAGCCGGCAAGCGCCAGCGCAAGGCCGGCCACGGTCATCAAGCGGAAATTCATCTGGTCACGCCCCTTTGGCTTTCGTTCTGATCTGCCAAGGCGGCGCAATATGCTGGTGGCCAAGGCTTGTCGATTCTGCCTCTAGCGCTAAACTCATGGAAAGAAAATCGGCTGAACGGCTTACAGGCGCGACCATGCGCATAAATTCGCAAGCGTTGCCGAAAGGCCCCAATTCAAGGCGCTGCCGGCAGCCTTGAGCCGGCCCATTCCCGAGCCGAGCCCCGCGCCGCACGCGCTGTGCAACGCGACTTATCCCGTTGTTTTCAGTCAGCTTGACGATTTTTCCAATTAGACGCTTGTGGAAAGGAAAATGCTGTTCTATAGAGGCGCCGCTGGTCACGGAGTGTAGCGCAGCCTGGTAGCGCACGTCGTTCGGGACGACGGGGTCGGAGGTTCGAATCCTCTCACTCCGACCAGCTTATTCAAGGCTTTCAATGCCTTGTTTTCAATTTTTCCCCGCATGATTTTCGAAATGCTTCTCAGTCGTATCCGGGGCGTACAAAAGCCTGGCGGGCGCCGCTCTCTTCCTTGACCGAAAAACGCAAGTTGACTTACAACTGCAGGCATCTGCCGTGTCGCAGATCCCCGTCATTTCCCGTGCCCGCCGGTTCCAGGCGGTTACCCGGCCATCAGCAGGAAACCCCGACCCATGTTCGACATTCTCTGGCGTAGCGCGGTTATCGGCGCAGGCGGCACCGTGCTGATGGATATCTGGGCTTTCCTGCTCTTTCTTTTGGCTGGCCAGAACAAGCCGAACTGGGCGCCGGTCGGCCGCTGGTTCTGGCACTTACGCAGCGGCAAGGTCTTTCACGACGATATCGGCAAGTCCAAGCCCTATGAGCATGAGCAGGCGCTCGGCTGGATCAGCCACTATGCCGTCGGTATTGCCTACGGCGTCCTGCTGGTCGCCATCACCGGGCCGGCATGGCTTGCTGCCCCGACATTTCTGCCGGCCTGGATCGTCGGCATCGTTACCATCGGCGCCGGCTGGTTCTTGCTGCAGCCGGGGCTCGGGATCGGCTGGGCCGCTTCGAAGCTGCCGAATGCCAATAAGGTGCGCTTCCTCAACTTCGTCTCGCACACGGTTTTTGCCACTGGCATGTACGGCACGGCATTGCTGATGCAGCAAATTTAAAGTGTTACAGCGACATTTGTGCGTCATGAATGATGCGCGGCGCTTTAAGCCGGTTTCTTGCCGGGGTGATTACCGTGCTATGGCTGTCGGCCAATGCCGCTTGAGGAGATGTTTTGAAAAAGATTGACGACCTGATCGCCTCCGTGACGAGCATCCACGACCGCTACAAGGCCGGCCGCATGGAGCGTGAAACCGTGCGCGAATGGGTGCTTGGCCTTGGCGGATACCCGGCACCCTACGCCGAACCGCTCAGCGAAGCCGCCGCATGGTTCAAGCCGCTGCGCGATATGGAGCCGGATGCGCTGAAGGCGGTTGATCTGGAGAAGTTGACGGCGATTGCTGGTGCGGCAACGGTTGTTGCTTCGGCAGGCGTTTCGATTGGCCGGTCGCGGTAAGGGGCTGTCAGATTTACAGGCGCTGAAAAGGGCGCCAAGTGGCGCCAGCCACTAACCCAAATGCGGAAGCACTCAAATTTTACGCTTCCCGCATTCTTGAACAATGACCGCTCTCGGCCCGTCCACACCGGAACGTCGCACTAGACCGGTAGCCTTGCCCCGCTTCGTCATGGTAGGCCTGCTTTGTTTCGGGGAACCGGAAGGAGATAGCCACCCCGGATGGTGAGTCGCATTTCGACGAAGTTGAGTTGCCGACAACGAAGAGGTCTGTACATCCCGATGCCGAGCCGTTCGACGTTACAGCCAGTTATCCGGCGTCCCGCGTCCGCATCACCCACATCCCTGCAGGCATGCGAGAGGTTGCTTGGCATACGGTCCCCGAGCCGGTGCTTACGGTCAGGCTGGATGGCTCGGTTGAATACGAGACGAGCGACGGAGAGGTGCGCCACGTTCAGGCGGGTAGCTTCGTGTTGGTAGAGGATACACACGGCAAGGGCCATCTGTCCCGTCATTCCCGAGAGGCGCAGACTGTCATCTGGATTTCACTACCCAAAGGCCTCGAGTTGCCGCCCGCATAGTCTGTCTGCCCGGTCGCGGCTCACGTGATTCCGCTGAGAGTGGGAATGTCAAACAATCGGTTTCAACATCCGCCGAAAACGTAAAAGGGGCCTCGCGGCCCCTTTTTCAATCTACCTATAGGCGTTTCACCCATCAATCCCGTCGAGCACTTCGGCGGCCTTGCCGGCGGAGATGCGGCGGATGTCGGCTTCTTCGCGGCGGGCGGAAAACAGTTCGGTTGCCATCAGCTGGTCGGCGAGATCGGCCGGCAGCGACAGGAGCACGCGGCTGTCTTCGGTATGGATGCCGGAAAGCGACGAGCGCTTGGCCGTGATCATGCCGCCGGCCACCGTGTTGTTGGTGTCGGGATCGATCAGGATGAAGGCGCCGGTGGTGCGGTTCTGCTCGTAAGAGTCGAACACGGCCTGCTCGTCGAAGGCGAGGTGAACCTTGCCGATGGCGTTCATGGCCAGCGTTTCGGTGTGGTGGCTCCACTTGCCGCTCTTGAGATCCAGCTGGCTCGACGGCTCGACGGTGACGCGCTGGCGGCGCGAGCCGCTCTTCAGCCAGTAGCGCTTGCCGGGCTGGATGCCGTCCGATTGCAGGGCCACGAGCTGCGCATCGAAGGCAAGGCCGGTCTGCGGCTGGCTTTCGAGCGAAACGATCATGTCGCCGCGCGACACATCGACCTGGCGGTCGAGCACCAGCGTGATGGCATCACCGGCAACGGCTGCGTTGCGCACCAGATCGAAGGTGACGATCTTGGTGACATTGGCAACCATGCCGGACGGCAGGATGACAACCGAATCGCCGGGCTTCACCGAACCGCCGGCAACCGTGCCCTGATAGCCGCGAAAGCTCTCGCCCGGACGCGAGACGCGCTGCACCGGCAGGCGGAAACCGACCGTCTGGGCGGAGCGGACCGTTGCCAGTTCCAGCACCTCGACCAGCGTCTGGCCGTCATACCAGGGCATGGAAGCTTTGCCGTCATAGACGACATTCTCGCCCTTCAGCGCCGACATCGGGATGGCGGTGATCTGGCGCACGCCAAGCGACAAGGCGAGCTCACGGAACTCGTGGTTGATCTGGTCGAAACGGGCGCGATCATAACCGACCAGGTCGAACTTGTTGACGGCCAGCACGAACTGCTTGATGCCCATCAACGAAGCGATGGTGGCGTGGCGGCGGGTCTGCTCCAGAAGGCCGGTGCGGGCATCGACGAGCAGCACGGCGAGATCGGCGGTCGAGGCGCCGGTTGCCATGTTGCGGGTATACTGTTCATGGCCGGGGGTGTCGGCGACGATGAACGAGCGCTTGTCGGTGGCGAAATAGCGATAGGCGACATCGATGGTGATGCCCTGTTCGCGCTCCGCCTGCAGACCGTCGAGCAGAAGCGCGAAATCGGGCAGGCCGAGATCGTTCTGCTTGCCACTGTCACGGCGCAGCGTTGCCGCCTGATCTTCCTTGACCGCCTTGGTGTCCCAGAGCAGACGGCCGATCAGCGTGGACTTGCCGTCATCGACGCTGCCGCAGGTGATGAGGCGCAGCGGGCGCGTGTCGCGCGGCAGACGCGCGGTCTCGTTCGCCGGAAACGCGGTGATCGCGCCTGTGGTGGCCTCAATGACGGTCTGTGCGCCAGTATTTTGAGCGATTGCGGAAACGGTCATCAGAAATATCCTTCGCGCTTCTTTTTTTCCATCGAACCGGACTGATCGCGGTCGATGGCGCGGCCCTGCCGTTCGGAAACCGTGGCGATTTCCAGTTCGGCAATGACCTCTTCAAGGTTTGTGGCCTGAGATGGGATGGCGCCCGTCAGCGGGAAGTCGCCGAGCGTGCGGAAACGGATCGAGCCGTGCTGGACTTTCTCGCCGGGCAGCAGTTCCAGCCGCGGGTCTTCGGCCAGGATCATCATGCCGTCGCGTTCGACGTAGGGGCGCTCCTTGGCGTAGTAGAGCGGCACCAGCGGGATATCTTCCACCTGGATGTAGCGCCAGATATCGACCTCGGTCCAGTTCGACAGCGGGAAGGCGCGCACGCTTTCGCCCTTGCGGATCATGCCGTTATAGATGTTCCAGAGTTCCGGCCGCTGGGCGCGCGGATCCCAGCGATGCTCGGGCGTGCGGAACGAATAGATGCGTTCCTTGGCGCGGCTCGCCTCTTCGTCGCGGCGCGCGCCGCCGAATGCGGCATCGAAGCCGCCGGCGTCGAGCGCCTGGCGCAGGCCTTCGGTCTTCATGATGTCGGTGAACAGCGCCGAGCCATGGCTGAACGGGGTGACGTTTTCGGCGGCACCGCGCGGATTGATATGCTCGATGAAGTCGAGATCGTACTTCTTCACGGTCTCGTCGCGAAACGCGATCATCTCGGAAAATTTCCAGCCGGTGTTCACGTGCAGCAGCGGGAAGGGCACGCGGCCGGGATAGAAGGCTTTTCGCGCCAGGTGCAGAAGGACGGAGGAATCCTTGCCGACCGAATAGAGCATCACCGGCTTGTCGAACTCGGCGGCCACTTCACGAAAGATATGGATCGCTTCGTTCTCGAGCGCCTTCAGATGCGGATCGAGCGGTGTTTTTGTCGTCTGCGGATTGTGCAGTTCCGTTTCCGGAAGAGTACTGGGCATTGCAAGTCTCCGGGAGTGTCTGTGATGCGAACCTGCGCGGATTATCGCGCAATGCTGCTTGGAAGGGGGCTGCTTGGAAGGGGGCTGCTCGAAAGGGCGCTGCTCGAAAGGGCGCTGCTCGAAATCGACGAGGCTTGCGGGAGGGCCGACGCTGCGGTTTCTGCAACGTGGAGGCCGCATTCGCGCTTCTCGTCGTTCTCCCACCACCAGCGGCCGGCGCGCTCGGGTTCGCCTGGCTTGATGGCGCGGGTGCAAGGCTCGCAACCGATCGACGGGTAACCACGGCTGTGCAGCGAATTGACCGGGATCGCTTGCGCCGCAACATGGGCACGGATCGTTTCGATATCCCAGTCGGCCAGCGGATTGACCTTGATCAGGCCGCGGTCGAGGTCGGCTTCGGCAAAGGGAGTGTCGGCACGKTTGCCCGACTGGCCCCGGCGCAGGCCGGTGATCCAGAAGGATGTCCCTTCGAGTGCGCGCGCAAGCGGCTTCACCTTGCGCGCACCGCAGCACGCATGGCGGGCTTCGACGCTGTCGTAAAAGCCGTTCGCGCCATATTTGGCGGCATAGGCGTCGATATCGTCCTGTTCGGGGTGGAAGCGCTTGATCAGGATGCCGTAGGTTTCTTCGGTCTTGTCGATCAGCGCCACGGTCTCGTTGAACAGGCGGCCGGTTTCGAGCGTCGAGACTTCGATGTCGAATTTGCCTGTGCCGATGGCGGCGGTGATGACCTGGTCTTCGATGCCGAGGCTGGTGGTGAAGACCGATTTTCCGTCGAGCGAGGCGATCAGCGCCAGCCGACCCGAAAGGTCGAGGCTTTCCAGTTGGCTGTTGAGCGCATGAGCGCGATTTTCAAGCGATGCGGATGTCATGGGAGGAAATCCTGATTTTGTTGTCCCGGAATATCGCAGCCGTGTGTGACAAAAGACAGAAAAACGGATTTCTAATGTTGCCGGATCAGAGCAAATATCTCTCCGATGGGCAAATAACGCAGAATAGCGGATGAAAAGACATGGTTTATTGCTATAATCTATCGTTTTTGTAGTTTATCTTCTTTTTTGATCCCGTTTTGCATCGCGCTGCGCTCCATCGGTAATCCGCATGCGCAGGGCGGTTCGTGCTGGCGCGTTGAAATCGGTTCCTGGATTTGGTATGGTGCATCGCATTTGCAACGCACGAGGCCCGGCCATGAAAACCTCTACACTTCCTTCGCTGAGGGTTGATCCGGAATTGAGAGCCGCCGCCGAAGGCGTGCTGCAAAAGGGCGAGACGCTGTCGGCTTTCGTGGAAAATGCCGTCAAGGCGCAGGTGCATTTTAGAAAGACGCAGGCGGAGTTCATCGCCCGCGGGCTGGCATCACGTGAAGATGCAAAGCGCACCGGAGTTTACTACACCGCAGAAGAGGTACTCGGCGAGCTAAAGGGTATGCTCGAGGCCAAGCGTGCTGAAAATCGTTCGAAATGAGCTATTCTGTCAAGCTGACGGCGAAGGCGCGAGAGGATATCAAGCGGCTCTACGCCTATTTGCTGGATCGTGATGAGCAGGCAGCAGGACGTGCTTTTGATGCGATTGAAAAAGCGGTGACAATGCTCGAAAGCTTTCCATTCAGCTGTCGCCTAGCGCCCGGCGAAAATTCATTTTTCCGTGAACTCGTCATTCCCTTTGGCTCTGCCGGTTACGTTGCGCTCTTCGAAATAGARGATGGCGAGACGGTCACCATTCTGGCCGTCCGCCATCAGCGCGAGGACGATTACTACTGAGCCCTACCTGTCGCTGACCGCCCAGCGGGGATTGATCCACGGTTCCTGGTTGCTGCGGGGCAGGGGCTGCTTGCCGAGAATATGGTCGGCGGCCTTTTCGCCGGTCATGATCGAAGGGCCGTTGAGATTGCCGTAGGTCACATGCGGGAAGATCGAACTGTCAGCGACGCGCAAGGCCTCGACCCCGATAACCCGGGTTTCCGGATCGACGACCGCCATCGGATCGTCCTTGGCGCCCATCTTGCAGGTGCCGCAGGGATGATAGGCGCTTTCCAGGTGTTCGCGCAGGAACGCGTCGATCTGGTCGTCGGTCTGGACATTCTCGCCCGGCTGGATTTCCGGGCCGCGATACTGGTCGAACGCCTGCTGGCCGAAGATTTCGCGGGTCAGCCGCACGCAGTGGCGGAATTTTTCCCAGTCCTCCGGATGGCTCATATAGTTGAACTGGATGACCGGGTCGGCCTTCACGTCCGGCGAGCGCAAGGTCACGCTGCCGCGTGATTTCGAGTGGTTGTAGCCGACATGCACCTGGAACCCATGGCTCTTCGCCGCCGCCTTGCCGTCATAGGAAATGGCGACCGGCAGGAAGTGGTACTGGATATCCGGCTGACGGACGCCAGGCGCCGAGCGCAGGAAGGCGCAGGCCTCGAACTGGTTGGAAATGCCGAGCCCCGATTTGGTGAACATCCACTGGGCGCCGGCAACCCCCTGCCAGAACCACGGCAGCCAGGAATAGAGCGAGACAGGTTTGGTCGAGACCTGCTGGAAATAGAACTCCATATGGTCCTGCAGGTTGGCTCCGACGCCCGGCCGGTCCACCTTCACCTCGATGCCCATCTCCTTCAGGTGCGCCGCCGGGCCGATGCCGGACAGCATCAACAGTTTCGGCGAGTTGAACGAGGAGGCCGAGACGATCACCTCGCGGTTGGCCTTCACCACCTCGATTTTTCCGCCACGCTCGATCTCGACACCGATAGCGCGGCCGTTCTCGATGACGATTTTGCGGGCGTAGCAGCGGATGAGTTCGACATTCGGCCGTTTCAGCGCCGGCTTGAGATAGGCCGATGCCGCCGACCAGCGCCTGCCATTGTGGACCGTCTGCTCCATCAGGCCGAAACCTTCCTGCTTGGAGCCGTTATAGTCGTCCGTCAGCTCGAAACCGGCCTGATGCCCGGCATCGACGAAGGCCTTGAACAGCGGGTTCTTGTAGGAGCCACGCTTGACATGCAGCGGCCCGTCGGTGCCGCGCCAGCCGTCCTCGCCGCCATGGGCGTTTTCCATGCGCTTGAAATAGGGCAGCACGTCGGCATAACCCCAGCCGCGGGCGCCAAGCTCTTCCCATTCGTTATAGTCTTCCATCGAGCCGCGCACATAGACCATGCCGTTGATCGACGACGACCCGCCGATCACCTTGCCGCGCGGTGCGGTGATGCGCCGGTTGTTGAGGTTCGGCTCGGGCTCCGACAGGTAACCCCAGTTGTAACGGCTCATGCTCATCGGCCAGGCGAGTGCCGCCGGCATCTGGATGAACGGCCCGAAATCGCTGCCGCCGAATTCCAGCACCAGCACTTTATTCCTGCCGTCCTCGGACAGGCGGTAGGCAAGGGCTGAACCTGCGGAGCCCGAACCGATGATGACGAAATCTGCGCTTTGCATGGTGACGTTCTTTCTTCTCGGACGAATGCGCGGCGGGGTCGGCTGATCTCCCCCTCAAGGGGGGATCAGCCACAACCCAAGCCTCAATACGGCGACTGCACCGGCCCCATCGCCACATAGACGCTCTTTAGCTCGGTGTAGTGGTTGAGCGCGGCGAGCGAATTCTCCCGCCCGAAACCCGACTGCTTCGAGCCACCGAACGGTACTTCGACGGGCGCCAGGTTATAGGTGTTGATCCACAGCGTTCCGGCTTCCAGACGGTCCACCACGCGATGGGCCCGGGTGAGGTCGGCGGTGAAGACGCCGGCCGACAGGCCGAACTCGGTGCCGTTGGCGCGGGCGATCACATCGTCCTCATTGTCGAAATCGAGCACGCACATGACCGGCCCGAAGATTTCCTCGCGGGCGATGGTCATCGTGTCGGTGACATCGGCAAATACGGTCGGCTGGATATAGGTGCCTTCGGCCGACACATTGTTCGGGATACCGCCGCCGGTGACGAGCGTTGCCCCTTCCGCCTTTCCCTTTTCGATATAGGCAAACACCTTGTCGAGCTGGGCGCGCGAGACCATCGGCCCGAGCTGGGTTTCCTCGGCCATCGGGTCGCCGATGATGATCTTTTCGGTGCGCTCCTTCAGCCGCGACAGGAACCTGTCCTTGATGCCCTTCTGGACGAAGACGCGGGTGCCGTTCGAGCAGACCTGGCCGGTCGAGTAGAAATTGCCGAGCATGGCGCCGCCGATGGCGCTTTCGAGGTCGGCGTCGTCAAAGACGATCAGCGGCGACTTGCCGCCAAGTTCCATCGTCACGTGCTTGAGGCTCGAGGCGGCAGCCCCCGCCACCTTGCGGCCGGTTTCGACCGAGCCGGTCAGCGACACCTTGGCGACGTCCTTATGATTGACCAAAAGCGGTCCAGTCGAGCGGTCGCCCTGGATAACGTTGTAGAGCCCCTTCGGCAGGCCGGCCTCAAACAGGATTTCGGCGATCTTCAGCGCACCGAGCGGGGTGTTTTCCGATGGCTTGAACACCATGGCATTGCCGGCGATCAGCGCCGGGGCGCCTTTCCAGCAGGCGATCTGCTGCGGATAGTTCCAGGCGCCGATGCCGACGCAGACGCCGAGCGGCACGCGCTTGGTGAAGGCGAAATCGCCGCCGAGCGGAATATAGTCGCCGTTCAGGGCCGCTGCCGCGACGCCACCGAAGAATTCGAACGCATCCGCGCCCGAGGTCGGATCGGCGACGATGGTTTCCTGGATCGGCTTGCCGGTATCGAGCGTTTCAAGTTCGGAAAGCTCGCGGTTGCGTTCGCGCATGATGTCGGCAGCGCGCTTGAGGATGCGGCCGCGCGCTGTCGGGCTCATTGCGGCCCATTCGCCTTGCGCACGCTTGGCCGCCGCGATCGCCTTCTCGACAATGGCGGGTGTTGCCGCATGCAGCCGGGCAATCACTTCGCCGGTTGCCGGATAGATGCTGTCGAAGGCGGCGCCGTTGGTATCCTCGACATATTCGCCGTCGATGAAATGGGAGGCTGGTGGCTGGGCTTTCATCTTATTCCCCTCGCGGAAAGCGTTTGGATTCTTCGAGATTGTCGAGATTCATGTGGTTGCGCATGTAGCGTTCGGATGCTTTTTGCAGCGGCTGGTGATCCCATGGATAGTAGGCGCCGTTCCTCAGCGCCTCGTAGACCACCCAGCGCCGTGCCTGGCTTTCGCGCACGGCGGCATCGAAGGCTGCCATGTCCCAGCGGCTGTCGCGCATCGCCTGGAAGGCGCGCAGCGTCGGCGCATGGGCGGCAACCGTGGCAAGATTGGTCAGTTCCAGCGGGTCGGCGTCCAAATCGAAAAGCTGCTCCGGATCGAGCACGCAATGGACATATTTCCACTTGCCTTCGCGGATGCCGACCAGCGGCGCATAGGAGCCTTCGGCGGCATATTCCATCAGCACGGGTGCGACGCGTTCCTCGCCGTTGATGACCGGCACCAGGCTCTCGCCGTCGGTCCAGGGCATGATCTCGTCCATCGAAATGCCGGCGAGATCGCAAAGGGTCGGGGTCAGGTCGAGGTTGGATGTCGGCGCCAGATGCAGGCCGGGCGTGATGCCGGGACCGGCGACCATCAGCGGCACGCGGGCAGAGCCCTCGAAGAAGTTCATCTTGAACCACAGGCCGCGCTCGCCAAGCATGTCGCCATGATCCGAGCAGAACAGGATCAGCGTATCGTCGAGCATCCGGGTGCGGGTGAGCGTATCGACGAGCTCGCCGACTTTTTCATCGAGATAGGAGATGTTGGCAAAATAGGCCTGGCGCGAGCGGCGGACGTTGTCTTCGGTCACCGAAAAGTTCTGGTAGTCGCAGGCATGGATCAGCCGCTGCGAATGCGGGTCCTGCTCGGAAAGCGGGATGTCGCCGACTTCCGGCAGAAGCTGGTCACAATCATTGTAGAGGTCCCAGAACTTGCGGCGCGCCACATAGGGGTCGTGCGGATGGGTGAACGAGACGGTGACGGCCCAGGGGCGGCGGGCCTCATTGCCCTGTTCGCGCGACAGCTGGTAGAGCTTCTGGTTGGCGAGAAAGGCAACCTCGTCGTCATATTCCATCTGGTTGGTGATCTCGGCGACACCGGCGCCGGTAACCGAGCCGAGATTGTGATACCACCAGTCGATCCGCTCGCCGGGCTTGCGGTAATCCGGCGTCCAGCCGAAATCGGCCGGGTAGATATCGGTCGTCAGCCGTTCCTCGAAGCCGTGCAGCTGGTCGGGTCCGACGAAGTGCATCTTGCCCGACAGTGCCGTGTAATAGCCGGCGCGGCGCAGGTGATGCGCATAGGTCGGGATCGACGAGACATATTCGGCGGCATTGTCATAGACCTGCGTGCGGCTTGGCAATTGCCCGGCCATCAGCGAGGCGCGGGCAGGGGCGCAGAGCGGCGAGGACGTATAGTTGTTGCGGAAACGTGCCGAGCGCTTGGCCAGCGCCTTCATGTGCGGCGCCGCCAGAAACTCTGCCGGGCCATCCGGAAAGAACTTTCCGTTCAGCTGGTCGACCATGATGATCAGAATGTTCGGCCGTCCCTTGGTCATGCGGCATCTTCCTGTATCCGGCGGGCATTGAGACTGAGCGTGATATAGTCGTCGGTGAGTGCGATCGATGCTTGCGCCGTCACCGGCGAAGAACCGAGCGAACGGCGAATATAGAGCCCGTCGATCATCGCAGCAGTGCCTTCTGCGATGCGCTGCGCGTCATCTGCGACACACAGGCTCTTGAGGCTGGCGACGAGATTGGAATGCAGCCGGCGCGCATAGATGACGAGGAACCGGCGCGTTTCTTCCGAGCGCTGAGCTTCGGAATAAAAAGCCAGCCAAGCGGCGATCGTTTCCGGCGCGAACTGGTCGGCGTGGAAGCTGACGCGCACGATCGCCGACAGGCGTTCCCGCGGTGACTTTACCGCCCTGAGCGCCGTCACCGTATCGTCGCGCAACTGCTTCAGAAGAGCGCGCACCGTCTCGACCAGCAACTGCTCCTTGCTGCCGAAGTAATGATGCGCCAGCGCTGCCGAAACGCCGGCTTTGCGGGCAATGTCGGACATGGTGACCGACAGCGTGCCCTGATCGCCGATAACGTGCAGCGCCGCATCCACAAGCGCCTTGCGGCGCACCGGTTCCATTCCGACTTTCGGCATCGTTGTTCCCTTTGTTGCCGTCAGTGTATTTTTGATTGATCCATCAATCAATAAAAAACCACCGCTGTGGCCAAGGATTTTTCTTGCTGTTGGAACGGGTCCCGGTTTCAAGTGGCAACGGCCGTGCAACGCGCCGAACAAGGGGACATATGCCATGAAGTCGCTGTTTTCGTCCTGGCGGGCCTGGGCGCTTCTGTCCGCCGCCTTTGCTGCTCTCACCGCCATCTTCGCCAAGATCGGCATCGAGAACGTCAATTCCGATTTCGCGACATTTGTCCGCACGATCGTCATCCTGCTTGCCCTCGGCCTGATGCTGTTCCTGACGGGGAACTGGCAGGCGCCGGCGACGGTATCGGGCAAAAGCTGGCTGTTTCTGGTTCTGTCGGGGCTTGCGACCGGTGCGTCCTGGCTCTGCTATTTCCGCGCCCTGAAGCTCGGCAATGCGGCCCAGGTCGCGCCGGTCGACAAGCTGAGCGTCGTGCTCGTCGCCGTTTTCGCCGTGTTCTTCCTTGGCGAGAGGCTGACGCTGGCCCATTGGGCTGGCGTCGTCATGGTTGCCTGCGGCGCGGTACTTCTGGCGATGAAAATCTAAATTTCTCAACCAGCCCTGGCATTTTAAAAGGTTATTATTCTATCCAGGATTACATAATGCCTAGTCGTTTGATTGAGGGGTTGCTCCATGGTTCAGAATTCCGACATCGCTCATCGGCCATCGCTTAGCGAGAAATGGGGATGGTTCGTCGCCCTTGGCGTTGCCCTGATCATGGGCGGCGGCATTGCCTTCGGCAATGTCCTGGCCGCGACTGTGGCCTCGGTCTACTACGTCGGCATGATCATGCTGGTCGGCGGCGTGCTCCATCTTGCACAGGCTTTCCGCGTCAAGAAATGGGAAAGCGTCTTCTATTGGATGCTGAGCGGTTCCTGCTACACCGTCGCTGGCGTCTTCGCCTTCCTCAATCCGATGCTGGCTTCCGCGGTCCTCACAATGATGATGGCTGTTGCGCTGATCATCGCCGGAACGTTCCGGATGTGGACGGCCTTCAAATTGCGGCCGCTGGCCGGCTGGGGATGGATCGCGCTCGGTGGCCTCGTCACGCTCGTGGCAGGCCTCATCATCGCTGCCGGCTGGCCGGTCAACAGCCTGTGGATCCTCGGCCTGTTCCTGGCGATCGATCTGGTCATGCAGGGGCTCGCGCTTATTGCCTTCGGTGTTCTTGCCAAGGGATAGCGTCCCGTTTGCTGTTTGGAAGGAAGGCGCCCCCTACCGCTAACTCCAAGCAGTCATTGAATTTTCATCAAATTGTCATGCTGGGGAAACGGAAAATTCAGACCTCGGGAACGATCTTTGCCGCGATCGACCATCCGCTCCCGGAGTTCCCTTAATGTCCGCCGTCCCCGCCGAAATGCTGTCGCTGCGCCGTTTTGGCGATGATCAGATCGTCACGCTTGCCAAGCTTGCGCTCGAAAGCGCCTTCCAGCCGATCGTCGAGATCGCCACGGGTGCGGTGTTCGGTTATGAAACGCTGATGCGGGGCTTCGAGCGGCTGGGCTTCAAGTCGCCGATCGAGCTGCTCGACAAGGCCGAGGAGGCCGGCCAGCTTTTGACGCTGGAGCACATGATCAACACCCGCGCGTTTGCCGGCTTTGCCAGCCTGCCGGATTTTGCCGCGCGCACCCTTTTCGTCAATTTCGACAGCCGCTTGATCGGGCTTGAAGGCGATCTTGTCGAGCGGCTTGGCAATCACCTGAAGCGCGCAGGCATACCGCCGTCGTCGATCTGCTTCGAACTGTCGGAACGTTTCGACAGCGGCAAGATGCCGGATTTTTCCGGCCTGGTGAAACGCCTGCGGCTCGCTGGCTTCAAATTGGCGATCGATGATTTCGGCGTTGGTTTCAATGGGTTGAAACTGCTCTGCGACCAGCCGGTGGACTATCTGAAGATCGACCGCCATTTCATCTCCGGCATCGAATCCAGCCCCCGCAAGCGTCACATGGTGCGTCACACGGTCAACACCGCCCATGTTCTCGGCACGCGGGTGATTGCCGAAGGAGTGGAGACCGAAGCCGAGTTCGCCACCTGCCGCGATCTCGGATGCGATCTTGTCCAGGGTTACTTCGTCGCCCGCCCGACCGTGCATTTCGCCGATCTGCAGCCGGCCTATCCGCATCTGGAGCAATCCACCAGCGCCCGCCGCCAGTCGACGTCGCTCGACAGCATTCTCATCCGCAAACAGATCGAACAGGTGCCGGCGCTGCGCGAAAACGATGATCTGGATTCGGTGTTCGAGCTGTTCCGCCGCTCGCCGCAGCGCAGTTTCTTCCCCGTCCTCAATGCCAATGGCGAGCCGCGCGGCGTGCTGCATGAATATCACGTCAAGGAGATGATCTATCATCCCTTCGGCCGCGATCTCCTCAAGAACCATCTGTACCAGCGCCACATCTCGCATTTTGTCAGCCCGACACCGATCGCCGATCTGGAGACGCCGGCCGACGAGATGCTGAAGATCTTTGCCGGCATGGACGGCAGCGACTGCGTGATCCTGACGGAAAACATGCGCTATGCCGGCATCCTTTCGGCGTCGTCGCTCCTGAAGATCATCGGCGAAAAGCAGTTGAAGACAGCGCAGGAGCAGAACCCGCTGACGGGCCTGCCGGGAAACCGCGCCATTCGCGATTATGTGCAGGGTGCAGTGCTCGATGCCGACGAGGCGCGCTATTTCTGCTATTGCGATTTCGACAGTTTCAAGCCCTTCAACGATCACTACGGCTTCCAGAAGGGCGATCTGGCGATCTCGCTGTTTGCCGCCTTGATGCGCCGGTATTTCATCGGCGAGGAGAAGTTCCTGGGTCATGTCGGCGGCGATGATTTCTTCATCGGCGTCAGCGGATGGACGCGCGAAGATGTGGGTGCCGTTCTCTCCCGTGTTCTGTCGGAATTCCGCAGCGACGTCCGCCAGCTCTATTCGCCGGAGCACCAGCAGGCCGGCTACATGACCGGCCATGGCCGTAGCGGCGAGACCACCATCTTTCCGCTGATGCGCTGCTCGATCGCCGTTCTTATCCTGCCGGAAGGCTTTGTCTTTTCCGACGCCCAGGCGGTCAGCGCCCGCATTGCCGAGATCAAGAAGTTGGCCAAGGACAGCGATGAGGGGCTGGTCTTCGAGACGTTTGGCAC
Organism: Pararhizobium sp. P1_E7; assembly: GCF_056405855.1. NCBI lineage: Bacteria > Pseudomonadati > Pseudomonadota > Alphaproteobacteria > Hyphomicrobiales > Rhizobiaceae > Pararhizobium > Pararhizobium sp. P1_E7. The sequence goes on from NZ_JBFUBH010000006.1 coordinate 171,427, forward strand.
CGGCGGGATCTGAGCCAGCCATTCATTGATTGTCTTGAAACGAGAACGGGCTGGAAACCACCATGGCTTCCAGCCCGCTTCTGCATGATCCCGAAGCGTCTAGCCGCGATCGAGTACGCTCATGCTGACGATGTTGATGTTAAGGCATCACCGGCGTGATCGCCGTTGCCTGAAGCTTCTTGCCTATTGTCTGATAGGCGATCGTCACTTTTTCGCCGACCTTGAGATCCGGATGCTTGCCCGGATTGTTGAATGCCGCCGGCAGGATGTACTTCGTGCCGTTCTTCAAGGTCACGGTCATCGCCTTCATGTCATAGGCGCGGATGGTTCCGGTCGTGGTATTTGCCGCAAAGGCGGCTGATGACAGGGAGAGAACGGAGAGGATCGTCAATGAGGTCAGAAGAGCACGCATCGGTGTCGTCCTTGTTTGGTCCCCGGATCGGGTTGGTTCCCGCATCGGGGCGGCCCCCGCATCGGGGCCGGCCGTCGTGAAACCGTCCAAAGCCCGTCGCGTCGCGGCTTGGGAGCCGCCGGCGGCTTCCGGTTTCGGATGTGAAGCTAGACCCGGCCATTGGCAGTTTCAAATTAAAGAAACTTAATGTTTGTAAGGGTGTGGCTGGCGCAATTTTGCCATGAAGCAGCGTAGCGTGGCTTCGCCATGTTTGCCGCGATATTTAATCTCCGCAGAGCGCAATCCGGTGTGCCACATAATCCTTCATCTGTGCCAGCGCCATCTCGCGCGTCAAACCCTCCGATTGCAGGCCGAGCCGAAGCCAGAGCCCGTCGATCAGCGCGGTGATGGCAAGCGCAACGGCATCGCACTCATTCCTCGGCAGCAGATGCACAAGCGCTGACATCAAATTTGAGCGCATGCGCGCATGAATGACCTTCTGTATCCGGGCAAGCTGCGGTTCGCGCGGCACCTCGGCGCAGAGCGACAACCACGCGTGGCAGATAGAGGGGCGAAAGAAGCGCTCCTCGAAATTGCCCTCGATGATCGCCTCCAGGCGTTCATGCGGTGTCCTTGCCCGGTTGAGGCGCGCATTGACCGCATCCCTAAGCGATGCATTGGCTTCGCGCATCGCTTGCTCGAAGAGGTCCTGCTTGTTGCGGAAGTAATGCAGCACGATGCCCTTGGAGGCGCCGGCATGGGCTGCCACCTTTTCCAGCGTCGCTCCGGCCATGCCCTCCTGTTGCAGAACCTCGAAGGCCGCCTGGCGCAACTCTTTGCGTCTGATCTCGCTAATTTTCGTCAGTTTCATTTCCGGGCGCCTCCTCGTCGATTCTCAGATTGACAAATTTTCCGCAAAGATCAATTATTGACCAGTGGGTCAGTAAATTAACCGGTTGGAAAAGGAATCGCGATATGCAGCAAAATCTGAAAGCAGGTCTGACACTCGTCTTCCTCGCCGCGGCGACGCCGGTGCTGGCCGCCGATCCTGAAAGCTGCAAGGTCGTGCGCATGGCGGAGCCTGGCTGGAACGATCTCGCCTTCACGACCGGCGTCGGGCTGACGCTCCTGAAGGCGCTCGGATACGAGCCGCAAAGCACGCTGCTTGGCATCGACGTGATTTACCTCAGCCTGAAGAACAAGGATCTCGACGTCTTCCTCGGCTACTGGGACCCGGCGATGATTGCCTATTACAAACCATACAAGGAGGACGGTTCGGTCGAAGATGTCCGTACCAACCTCACCGGCGCGAAATATACCTTCGCCGTTCCGGCCTATGTCTGGGATGCAGGCGTCAAGGATTTCGCCGATCTGCAGAAATTCCCCGATCAGTTCGACAAGAAGCTTTATGGCATCGAACCAGGCTCGAACCAGCTGATGCTGGATGCCATCAAGGATCCGGCCTTGGGCCTCTCCGGTTGGGAAGTGGTGGAATCGAGCGAGCAGGGCATGCTCGCCGAGGTCAGCCGCCACGCCAAGGACAAGGCCTTCATCGTCTTTCAGGGCTGGGCGCCGCATCCGATGAACACCGTGATCGACATGAAGTATCTGACCGGCGGCGACAAGTTCTACGGTCCGGATTTCGGCGCTGCGACCGTCTCGACGCAGGTGCGCAAGGGCTACCTGCAGGAATGCCCGAATGTGGCAAAGCTGCTCGAAAACCTCTCTTTCGACATCGCGTTCGAAAACAAGGGGATGAGCTACCTGATGACTGACGGCCTGCAGCCGGAGGAGGCCGGGTTGAAGGCGATTGCCGCAGAACCCGAGCGGCTCGACGCCTGGCTCGACGGCGTGGCGACCTTTGATGGCAAGCCTGCTCTTGCGGCCGTGAAGGCGAAGCTCTTTCCGTGACTGCTGTTGATCAGGAATGTTGGGTTGCCCGCAAGCGCATCATGTATTTGCCCGACGGCCGCCCATTGGCCTTCATCGATAGCGGCGGTCCGGGGCCGGTCCTGCTGCTCATCCACGGCTATACGGATTCGAGCCGCAGCTTTTCCATGATGGTTCCCAGGCTTGGGCAATACCGGCTGATCATTCCGGACGTGCCGGGGCATGGTGGCTCGGCTGCCCGAATGGGATTTGAGGTTTCGGATTTCGCGACGGATATCGGTGCGCTTGTGCACACCCTCGGATTACGGCGTTTCGCTGTCATCGGGCATTCAATGGGAGCGATGATCGGGATCGAACTTGCCGCGCGGCTTCAGGATGACGTGACGTGCCTGGTGACGATATCGGGCACGCTACGGCCGCAGTTTCCACCGCAGAGCGACATCGTCCGTGAGATCGAGGCGCTGGCTGATCCGATCGATCCGGCCGATCCCTTCTTTGACGACTGGCACGCCTGCACGCGAACGGTCGATGCCGCGTTTCTGATGCGGATGCGCGCCGAGGCGGCTGCGATTCCGGCGTCCATATGGAAGGGAATCTTGCGCGGATTTGCCGAAACCGACCTTACCGGCATGGCCCGGCAAGTGGCGCAGCCGGTGTTGTGCATCGGCTGCCGCGACGATGCCCTGTTCGATGCCGGTCACAGGCGGGCGCTGTTGCAGGCTTTCGAAAACGCCCAAGGTGTCGTCCTCGAAGACCACGGTCATAATCCGCATTGGGAAGACCCGGACAAGGTCGCAGACCTCGTCCTTGCTTTTCTGGAACGCGAGGGGCCTGTGCTGCATACTCAGAGCATCGTACGATAAATGAGGCTCTAAAAGGCTGCTTTGCCGTTCGGTGTTCCTGCGCTAGATAACCGTCATCAAGAATGCAAGGAGACGACCGTGACCCTGCCGAGCGAAATGACCTATGTCGATCTGCCGTCCCCCGGCGGCCCGGAAAAGATGGTTTTGGCACGCGGGCCGCTGCCGGATTTGAAGCCCGGCGACGTCCTGATCCGTGTCGAAGCGGCAGGCGTCAACCGTCCCGATGTTCTGCAGCGGCTCGGCATGTATCCGCCCCCGCCAGGCGCAAGCCCGGTCCTCGGACTGGAGGTGGCCGGCGAGGTGGTGGCCATGGGCGAGGGCGCCGAGGGGTTCATCGTCGGCGACAAGGTCTGCGGACTCGCCAATGGCGGCGGCTACGCCGAATTCTGCGCGCTGCCGGCGACGCAGGCCATGCCCTGGCCGAAAGGCTATGACGCGGCGCGTGCGGCAGCACTTCCGGAAACCTTCTTCACCGTCTGGGCCAATGTCTTCCAGATGGCCGACCTGGTCGAAGGCGAAAAAATCCTCATCCACGGCGGCTCCAGCGGCATCGGCACCACCGCCATCCAGCTTGCCCGGGCCTTCGGCGCCGAGGTCTTCGTCACCGCCGGATCCAAGGACAAGTGCGACGCCTGTGTTGCGCTCGGCGCCAAGCGGGCGATCAACTACCGGGAAGAGGACTTCAAGGCCGTCATTCTGGAGGAGACCGGCGGACGCGGCGTCGATGTGATCCTCGACATGGTCGGCGCTCCCTATTTCGACCGCAACATCGGCTCACTCGCCAAGGATGGCCGCCTGTCGATCATCGCCTTTCTCGGTGGCGCCACGGTCGAAAACGCCAATATATCGGCCATTCTCGGCAAGCGGCTGCACATCATGGGCTCGGCCATGCGGCCGCGCACGGCGGTCGAGAAGGAATCGATTCGCGACGATCTTGAGGACAATGTCTGGCCGTTGCTGGAGGACGGCGACGTGGCGCCAGTCATGCACGCGGTCGTGCCGTTTTCTGAGGTCGCCGAGGCCCACCGGCTGATGGAGGCAGGCGATCACATCGGCAAGATTGTCCTGACGTTCTAAAGTCTAAGGTGCCGCGCCCTTGCAATCGGCAAGAATCGGACTACCTTCAGGTCATCGTCAATTGAACGAAAGGAAGGTGATCCAGTGTCTAATGAGATTTCGAACCTCGTAATGGGCATGGGAGTTGTGATGGTAGGAACGAGGCAGCCCTCGATCTGAACCAGCCTTCCTGCGGGTCGCATCGTGGATGCGGTCCGGGCCTGTTACTTGGCCAAAACTCATGGAGGGCCGCCGCGTGCGGCCCTTTTTGTTTGTCTGGATCCTTTTTGTCTGTCTGGACATTGAATCCGCATCGGAACCGTAAAACTATTTTGGATCGCTGACATCAGGTAGGTCGGCGGGCGCTAGCGGATACCGTTTCGCGCTGTAAATGCGCAAAATGAATATTGTATCGTCGAGGAAGGTATAGGGAATGACGAAGCCATAGCGGGGTTCGACAAGCTCGCGGACATCCTCCCGCAACGTTTTGCGTCCCATAGCGTGATGAGTGGCAAGAGGCCGGATTGTTTTGGATATCTGGCTTGCGACCGACCTGAAACCGGCGGGATTTTTGAAGCGGAGCCATTCTTTGAGATCATCGAGATCCCGCATGGCTTGAGAGGTAAACCGGATCCGCATCGGCAGGTTTAAGCCTTTGAGGGCTTGGGTCTGGCCTTCTCTGCGTCGCTATCCCAGCTTCCCAGCCATTCCAGCACTTCCGGGCCGTCATACGATTGGCCCTCTTTTGCATCTGCGATGGCGGAATCCATCTCGGTCAGCCAGCGAAGCTGATCTTTGACATAGGTGTCGATGGCGTCGTTGACGATCAATGAGCGGGATCGCCCTGTCTTTTCCGCCAACGATGCGATTTGTACTTCCAAGCTTTCCGGAAGCTCTACCGGAGGTGTTTTGAGCGGTTGCGACATCATTGTCTCCACGCGAATTCCAGGCCTGATCATAACATAGTTTTTCCCGTCGGCATCCGAAAGCCCCGGCGTTACACCCCAAACCGCCCCAGAGCCGGTATCTTCACCGCCGGGCGCATCACGTCAAAACCGGCTACCAGCCCCATGAAATGCACCTCCAGTCCGCTGCGGACACCTGCCGAAATGCCAAGCAGCCCGTAGAGCGTGGCATGCACGTCCAGCCCGTCGGCATCGACCGAAAACAGCCTGCCCTCCGGCAGGTAATCGCGTCCGACCGCATCCGGTGGCAAAACGGCGCCAAGCTCCGGCACCGAGCGCAGCACATGGGCGACGAAGGTGTTGGAGTTCGGCCCCGGCCAGATCCGGTAGGCGCCGGGTTTTGAATAGGGATAGGACTGGATCGCCTGCTCGACCTTCGGGATGAGGCGCGCCGCGTCCTCGCCCTTGACGCTCGCCACGAGGTGCGGCGTGTTCGAATACCAGCGCGCATCGGCCGGATAGCCGTTGCGGCGGATCGGTGAACCCCAGCCGACCTTGTCGTAGCGATTATAGGCCGTGCCGCCCCGTCCCTTGGTGACGATCCAGGAATGGCTGGCGACCGCCCCCTTCATGCCGCCGGTCGTGGCTGAAAAGATATAGATCGCCGCATCCTGATCGTCCTTGGGGTTGGGCAGGATATGGGCGGACGTCCAGTCCGCCTCGCGCCAGTTTCCCGGCCTTTCCTTGACATACCATAACCCGGCCGCGGCAAGTGCGGGCAGCAGATAGACGAACAGAATGGCAAGAAACAGCCTTCGAAGAAATTTCATGGGCGTGTCCGGGTTTTGTGTTGCTTTATCTTGGTCTAAAGACAGGGGAGAAATTGGATTTTTGAGGGCACAACCATGTCGAACCCGGTTCTTGTTGAAGTCACGCGTGGCAATCTGGTCGAAAGCCGCCATCGCGGCATGGTGATCGTCGTCGATGGCGACGGGAAAACCGTATTTTCGCTCGGCGACACCGATGTTGGCGTGTTCCCGCGCTCGGCCTGCAAGGCCATGCAGGCGCTGCCGCTGATGGAAACCGGCGCTGCCGATGCCTACGGGTTCGACAAACGGGCGCTGGCGCTCGCCTGCTCCTCGCACAATGGCGAGCCGGAACATGTGGCGCTTGCCGCCGAAATGCTGGCGGCAGCGGGCAGGGATGTCTCGACGCTCGAATGCGGCGCCCATTGGTCGATCAATCAGGACACCATTATCCATCAGGCCCGCGTGCTGGAGCATCCCTCGGCGCTGCACAACAATTGCTCCGGCAAACATGCCGGCTTCATCTGCGCCTGCTGCCACAGCGGCGAGGAGCCGGCAGGCTACGTCGCCTATGATCATCCCTTGCAGCGCGAAATCCGCGGCGTCATGGAAAATCTGACGGGGGCAGTGCTTGCCCACGACAATTGCGGCACCGATGGCTGCTCGATCCCGACCTATGCCGTGCCGCTGAAGGGCCTTGCCCATGGCTTTGCCAAAATGGCGACCGGCAACGGGCTGGAACCGCAGCGCGCCAATGCCTCGAAACGCCTGATCGAAGCCTGCATGGCCGAGCCTTTCTACGTCGCGGGCAGCAAGCGCGCCTGCACAAGGTTGATGCAGACTGCACCCGGCCGCATCTTTGCCAAGACCGGTGCCGAGGGCGTGTTCTGCGCCGCCATCCCGGAAAAGGGCATCGCCATTGCGCTCAAATGCGAGGACGGCACCACCCGCGCGGCCGAGGCCATGATCGCCGCGACGCTTGCCCGTTTCTTCTCCAGTGAGCCGGACTTGCAGCAAAACCTGATGGCACAGGCCAACCATTCGATGAGAAACTGGAACGGCATCCATGTCGGCGATGTCAGGGTGACCAGCGCTTTCGCCGCTTGATCGCCTTAACGACGGCGCGCGAAGCGACGGGACAACGATCGATGATTGCCTTGCGCCCCATGAAATCAACGGAATTTGCCGCTTATCTGGCCTATTTCATCCCGGATTATGCCGCTGAAATTGCCGCTAACTACGGGCTTTCGCAGGCGGAAGCCTTTGCGCGAGCAAGCCGTGAGATCGCCGACGATTTGCCCGAGGGGCCGCAGACCCCGGGCGAGGTGTTGCTCTGGATTGTGAACGAGGCGGAGGACCATGTTGGTTATCTCTGGTATCGGCCGGATCCGGCCGCGTGTTCGGCCTTCATCAGTGATTTCCATATCCTCGCCGCTCATCAGGGGCGGGGCTACGGCCGGCAGGCGCTGGACGCGCTCGAAACGCGCCTTGTCGAGAACGGCATCAGCGAAATCCGCCTGCGCGTCGCAGCCGACAACGAGCGTGCCCAGCACGTCTACAAGACCTCGGGTTTCCGAACCACGGGCATTAACATGAGCAAGCGGATCGGCGAGCCATCTTAGCAGGGCGCCGAGATTACGCCTCGATAAGTTGCACGTCTTTGCCTTTGTAGGGCGCAAGCACGCCCGGACCTATGCCGGCGGGAATGATCAGGCTTGCCATATCCTCGATGCCGGCGATGTGGTGCGGCGAGACGGCACCGAACTTTTCCTCTGTCAGAAGTGTCACCGTTTCTGCCGAACGTGCAGCAATGGCGCGCTTGACGGCGCCTTCCTCGTAGTCGCCGGTCGACAGCCCGTGGGCCGGATGGATCGCTGTGGCGCCGAGGAAGAAGATATCGGGGCGCAGCATGCCGATCGCCCCAAGGGCGGCAGCCCCGGTCGTCACCATCGAGTGCTTGTAAAGCCTGCCGCCGATCAGGATCACCTCGGCCCGGTGCTTTTCCAGCAACCCGGCAATCGCCGGGCTGTGCGTTGCAATTGTCAGGTCAATGTCGCGCGGCAGGGCGCGCACCAGTTCGGCGTTGGTCGTGCCGCCGTCGATGAAGATCAGTTGTCCGGCGCGCACCAGTTCGGCCGCCTTGCGCCCCAGCCGTTTCTTGACATCGGTGGACATCGCCCGGCGTGTCTCCAGATCCGGAAGCGGCGGCGTCACCGGTAATGCGCCGCCATGCACCCGTTTCAACAGCCCCGCCGCCGCCATGTCGCGCAAATCCCGCCGGATCGTGTCTTCCGACAGGTTAAGTTCCTGCGCCAGTTCGCCGGCGACGATCTGCCCGTCGCTGGAAAGTCGCGATGAAATAAGCGCCCGCCGTTGTGAAGTCAGCATATTCGTCCCCAAAATCTTTCTTGACTATTGCACGATACTGCATGATTTATCACGAAATATCCAGAATTATCAGGATATTTCGTGCAAAAAAACGGAGAAAATCATGCTGATTTTGATCGCCGGGCCGTATCGGTCCGGCACCGGTGACGACCCGGAGAAGATGGCGGCAAATCTCAAGCGATTGGAAGCGCCGTCCCATGCCCTGTTTGAGGCTGGTCATGTGCCGATGATCGGCGAATGGGTTGCATTGCCGATCTGGCATGCGGCGGGCGGCCGCGCGGTCGGCGACGACCTCTACGAGCAGATATTCCATCCCGTCGCCGGGCGGCTTCTGCAGCTGTGCGAGGCCGTTCTGCGGTTGCCGGGCGATAGCAAGGGCGCCGACAACGACGTGCGGATCGCCCGCGAACGTGGAATTCCGGTCTATTTCCGATTGGAAGACGTGCCGGGCTGCACCGTGACCACGATGGCGTGATCGCAGCGGAAGCGGCTGGAAAACATCCGGCGCGATTGGTATCAATTGCGCCGGAACCTGCCGGCCCGCCGCTGGCAAACGGGATGGAGAACGGGATGTTGAAGCTTTATTTTTCGCCGGGCAGCTGTTCGCTGGCGTCTCATATCGCCCTTGAGGAGGCGGGTGCTGCCTATGAGGCCGAAAGGGTCGATTTCGCCAGGCAACAGCAGCGTTCGCCCGATTTTCTGCGCATCAACCCGAAAGGCCGCGTTCCCGCGCTGGTGACGGATCGTGGGGTTATCACCGAATCTCCCGCCATCCTTGCCTATATCGGCCAGAGTTTTGAAGACACGCCGATCGGCGTCCCGAAGGATCCGTTCGCGTTTGCGCGCATCCAGTCCTTCAATTCCTACCTCTGCTCGACCGTGCATGTCGCCCACGCGCACAAGCGCCGCGGCAGCCGCTGGGCGGATGATCCGGCAGTGATCGAGGCCATGACGCTGAAGGTCGCGAGCAACATGGGCGACTGTTTCGAACTGATCGAAAACACCATGTTTTCCGGTCCGTGGGTCATGGGGGAAACCTATTCGATCGCCGACCCCTATCTTTTCACCTTCACCGGCTGGCTGGAAGGGGACGGTGTCGATCCCAGGCGTTTTCCGAAAGTCTACGAACACAGCCAGCGCATGGCCGAACGTCCGGCCGTGAAAAAGGTCCTGTCCGTCGCTGCCGGCTAAGTTTGAAGCGCCCCGGATGCAACGAAACCGGCGGCAAGCCGCTTCGAGGCCTTCTGCCGCCAGGCGGCGATCAGCCTTTGTGTCAGGTCCTCGTCGCTGATCGCCGGCAGCCGGACCAGCATGGCCGGCCAGCCGCTGTAATGGGCGGTTTCGAAATAGAGCTCAGGCGCCAGTTCGATCAGCATGTCTTTCTCTTCGAGCGCGCACATGACGACGAGAATGCCCGCCTCCTTGAGGCGCACGAACATCTTGCCCCGCACCTGAAGTGCCGGCGTTCCGTAGGAGGTTGCGGGCGCAACCTCGGGCAGGCCTGCCGCCTTGGCAAGCCGCGTTACCCGCTCGAAATCCGTTTCATGATTGCCGGTCATCGTCTTGCCCGCCGTTCACGGGCAGTTTCCGATGAAATGAAACCCGGTTCAAGGGGCGTGGTGCAGGGCCGTGGTTCAGCGGCCCGTGAGGCAGGTGTCAGGGAGATAAGCGTCAGGCCGGACAGGCTTCGCCGGGCTGCTTTGATGCCAGACGAACGGCCTTGCCGGGGAAGGGCAGGTCGCCCAGTTCGCGTGCGTCCATCCGGGCGATGTCGGGATGGCGCAGCAGGTCGCATGACCAGCTTGTGTCGGTGCCGTCATCGACCGGGGAGGGAAGCAATTGCTCCAGTATCGAGAAAATCTTCAACATGGCGTCACCGTCCTTCTTCGATGAAGCCATAATCCTCCTCATCATCAGCAAATTCAATTGAGATTGCCGCGCACGTGATATAGAAAAACTATATGAAGGACCTCAATGCCATCCACCTCAACGGATTGCGTGCGGCGGAAGCCGCCGGCCGCCTCGGCTCGCTGCAGGCTGCGGCCGCGGAACTGGGGGTCACCATTGGCGCCGTCAGTCAGCAGATCATCAAGACCGAGAAACAGCTTGGCCGCATCCTGTTTGAGCGCAGCCCGCGCGGTCTGCGGGTAACCCCTTTCGGCGAAGGCTTCCTGTTACGCCTGACCAGCGGTTTCGAAACGCTCGATCAGGCTGTGGCCTCGGCGAAAAGGCGGGACGAGACCATCCTCACCATCTCCGTCGCCCCGGTTTTCGCGGCACGGTGGCTGGTGCACCGGCTGGATCATTTTACCGAGAAACATCCCGATATCCGCCTGCGCATCGATGCGACGACGGCATTGGTCAATCTGGAGAGTGCCGGCGTCGATGTCGGTATCCGCGTCGGTTCCGGCAACTGGCCCGGCGTCAAGGCAGAGCTGCTGCTGGAGCAGGAGGTCTTTCCCGTCTGCTCGCCGGCCATTGCAGAAAAACTGAAGACACCGCGCGATGTTCTGGATACCCCGGCTGTTATCGACGGCCGCTCGATGTTCAGCTGGGAGACATGGCTGCGCGCGGTGGGGCTGTCGGGTGAACAGATGACGGCGCGGCATGTCTTCAACGATGCCTCGCTCTGCCTCGATGCCGCGATCGCCGGCCAGGGCGTCATGCTCGCCTGGCAGACGCTGGCCGGCTATTCCCTCATCGAGGGCCGCCTGGTGGCGCCGTACTCCGTCCGGGTGAAGACGGGGTTCGCGCATTATTTCGTCACGCCGCCGTCGCGCCGCGAAACCAAGACCGTTCTAGCCTTCAAGCAATGGGTGCGCGAGGAGATCGCCGAAAGCATGCAGCGCCTCGGCTTCCAATGAGCGGCGGCCGTCAGGCCGCTTGCGCTTCCTTTTTCCGGCCGGCCATCATTTTTTCGAAAGCGGGCCGGGCGTGGCAGCGGGCAATCCAGGCCGTTATGCGCGGATATGCGTCAAAAACGCCGGGCACGCCCGTGGCATAGCGCAGCACTTCCGCCAGGTTGAGGTCGGCGACGGTGAAGCGGTTGCCGACGACATAATCCTGCGTCTGCAGATGCGCTTCCAACCGGTTCAGCGGCCGTTCCAGCCCCTTGACGCAGGTCTCGATCAAGGCCTTGCCATCCGGGGTGTTTTCCTGGGCATTGTCGTAGGTCAGCACGATCTTCACGGTGTACGGCTCGACCTCGGTTGCCGCCCAGAGCGTCCAGGCGGTCATTTCGCCCTCTTCGCGCACATCGGCACCGGCAAGCGGACCGCCATGCTTACGGGCGAGGTAGAGGTTGTTGGCCAGCGATTCCGCGAGCACCAGCCCGTCATCCTCGATGGCCGGGATGAGACCCATCGGGTTGACGGCAAGGAAGGCGGGCGATTTCGTGTTGATCCTTGCGTCGGCGGCCAGCGGATCGGCAAGCAGCCGCGCCTGGATCACCGGCACGGACTGGAAGGGAATGCCGAGTTCTTCGGCCATCCAGTAGTTGCGCGAGGCGCGTGAGCAGTAAACTCCGTAGATCGTCAGCATGTCTGTCCCTCGGCTCAAATTTTCGCCGCAAATTAAGCCAAGCGCGCCGAGGCTTGAAGCGCATAGCGGTGATATCAGCCATGAAATCTTTTGATGTGACGGCTCTTATGCCGCGTGGTTGCCGGTGAGGGTGAAATGCGAGCAGTCGTCGCCTCCACCTGTCGGGAGATCCCCCGCCGCCTTGTCGTCCCGCCGATAGCCGAGAATGGCGCCGCCCTTGCCGTTGACGAAGCACAAATCATACCAGTGCCAATATGCCAAAAGCGATATGCCATGGGCGAAGTATTGCCATCATGGGTTGATGTCTGTGCCGATACTGTACGGAATGCGTTTGTTTTGCCGTGCTCCGTTTAGGGAAGAATAACTTATGGATGCTAGATGTCGGAGCGGGGAACAGGGAAGAGACGGCTTAAACGGTGCGCCCGTCCTTGGAGGCTTGCTTGACGAAGAGTTTAGGCCGTTATCAAAGGGATAGCCAAGCCAGGGTTGCCAGCAACGACGACACGCAGCGCTTGATCGCGGCAAGCCAGCGGTTGGCGGCGGAGGTCTCGCGCATGTTCGGCCCCGCACCCGACATCGCCGATCGCCATTACTGGCTTGAGTCGATGATCAATCATATTCCCGACTATATCTACGCGAAGGATCTTGACGGCCGCTTTCTTGTCGTCAACCAGGCGACGGCCACGGAAAACGGTTTTCGCGAAACCCATGAGATCGTCGGCAAGACCGACTACGATATCCATACGCCGGACAATGCGCGCCATTTCGAGCAGGCCGAGCGCCGGGTGATCGAAACCGGCGAGCCGATGTTCGGTATCGAGGAGCGCAATGCGGTCAGCAAGGAAGAGCGCTGGCTGATGACGTCGAAGGTGCCGCTGCGCGACAAGCAGGGGGCAACCATCGGCCTTGTCGGCATTTCGCGCGATATCACCGATCGCAAGCGGGCCGAGCGCCTTCTCGTTGGACAGGCCCGCCTTTTGGAACTGATTGCCACGAGCACGCCGCTGCCCGATTTCTTCAACGAGCTGATCGTGATGATCGAGGCTCATCTACCCGGCATTATCGGCTCGATCCTGCTTTTGTCACCCGACCAGAGGCATCTTTTGACGGGGGCTGCGCCGGGGCTTGACGACGCCTATTGCGCGGCGATCCACGGCATCGCCATCGGACCCAAGGTCGGGTCCTGCGGCACGGCGGCCTTTCGCGGCGAGCCGGTCTTCGTTGCCGACATCCAGTCCGATCCGCTCTGGGAGGACTATGCGGACCTGGTCCGGCCCCTCGGATACCGGTCCTGCTGGTCGATGCCGATCCTCTCCTATCAGGGGCGGGTGCTCGGCACGTTCGCCCTCTATTCGCATGAGCCCGGCGCTCCCACGGGCGACCAGATAGACCTGATTTCGATGGCGGCACACCTTGCCGGCATTGCCATCGAGCGGCGCCACTCGGAGGAACGCATCCAGTTCATGGCGCATCACGACGCCCTGACAGGCTTGCCGAACCGGGTTCTGTTCGACGAGCGCGTTGCCAGCGCGCTGGAACACGCCCGTGTGACCGGCCAGTGGGTAGCGCTGGCCTTCCTCGATCTCGACAATTTCAAGCTGATCAATGACACGCTTGGACATCATGCCGGCGATGAGCTTTTGCGCGTGGTCGCCGGCCGGATGCTGGCCTGCGTGCGCAAATCGGACATGATCGTGCGGGTCGGCGGCGATGAATTCATCATTCTGCTCAACAGCCTGCCGCCCGAAAGCAGCATCATGCTGGCCCGCCTGGAGGCGATCCGCACGGCGATCGGTGCGCCGGTGGTGCTTGCCGGGCGCAGCCTCCAGGTCAGCTGTTCGATGGGCGTGGTCTGTTATCCCGAGCACGGCGAGAGCGCGACGGAACTGCTCGCCAATGCCGATTCGGCCATGTACCGCGCCAAGGAGGCCGGCCGCAACAATCTGCAGGTGTTCGACGCCCAGATGGCGGCCAAGGCGCATGAGAAATTGCGGCGTCACGAAGAGCTGCGCGATGCGGTCGCCAACGGCGAATTCGTGCTGCACTACCAGCCGCAGATGAACCTGAAGACAGCCAGTATTTTTGCCGCGGAATCGCTGCTGCGCTGGCAGCATCCGGAACGCGGCCTGATTTCGCCAGGCGATTTCATTCCGCTGGCCGAGGAAACCGGCCTGATCGTGCCGATCGGCGATTGGGTGCTGAACGAAGCCTGCCGCCAGAACAAGGCCTGGCAGGATGCCGGCCTGCCGCCGATTGTCGTCAGCGTCAATGTGTCCGCCCGCCAGTTCAAGGAACGCAACTGGGTGTCGCGGGTCGCCGAAGCGCTTCAGGAAAGCGGACTGGAGGCCTGCTATCTCGAGCTGGAGCTGACCGAGAGCCTGATCATGCAGGATGTCGCCTCGGCGATCGCCACCATGCATGAGCTGGAAGCGCTCGGCGTCCATCTTGCCATCGACGATTTCGGCACCGGCTATTCCAGCTTGAGCGCGCTGAAGCGCTTTCCCGTCCGCCGCCTGAAGATCGACCGCTCCTTCGTCCAGGATATTCCAGGCGACGCCGACGACCGGGCGATCACCGGCGCGATCATCTCGCTGGCGCAAAAGCTGCAGATGCAGGTGATTGCCGAAGGCGTGGAAACGCAGGAGCAGGTCGATTTCCTGGCGGCCAGCGGCTGTGACGATATCCAGGGCTACTTCTTCAGCCGGCCGGTCGGGCCCGCGGCATTCGTATCCCTGCTCGCGCGGTAAAGTCCGGCTGGTTTCTGTGCTGTTTTTGCATCGCCCGGACCGTCTCGTTAGGCCTTGAGGCCGCTTGACAGGCGCAAGCCCCGTTCCAGCCGCAATTGCCATACTTGTGGCAGGGACCGGCGCACTGCCGGGATGCAATTCTGCGCGGCTTTTTGGGGCCGCGTGCTCGCCAATCTGCGTCAACGGAATATATAGAGTTCAATGACCCTCTCAAAACCTCTTTCCCGCCGGCAGTTCCTCGCGATGTCCGGGCTTGCCGCCGCCTCTGCCGGCCTTGCCGGATGCGCGTCCTCGATGAACACGGACCGCTTCCGCGCCGAGACCGCGCCCTATTTTCGCAATACTGCGCTCGAGGGCCGCTTTGCCGATCCGCGCTATGGCGCTCAGTTGGAAGGTCCGGTTGGCGATGGCATGACCCCGAGCGGCCTGCCGCCGCAATCGGCCTATTATGCCGAGATGTACGGCCCCAAATTCGACGAAGGTTTCAACATTCCGGCGGTGCCCTACGAGCAGATCGATGCGCGCTTCTACCGCCAAGAGGTCGACAACACGTTCGGCGAACGTCCCGGTACGATCATCGTCGATACCGGCGAGCGATTCCTCTACCTCATTCTCTCCAACGGTTCGGCCATGCGTTATGGCGTCGGCATCGGCCGCGAAGGATTTGCCTGGTCGGGCAGGGGCGTCATCCAGTGGAAGCAGAAATGGCCGCGCTGGAAGCCGCCGAACGAAATGGTCGCGCGTCAGCCGCATCTGGCAAAATACTCGATTGCCAATGGCGGCATGCCGCCGGGCCTCGATAACCCGCTTGGCGCGCGCGCGATGTACATCTTCCAGAATGGCGAGGACACGCTTTACCGTCTGCACGGTTCGCCGGAATGGCAATCGATCGGCAAGGCTGTCTCGTCGGGATGCGTGCGCCTGATCAACCAGGATGTCATCGATCTCTATGGCCGCGTTCGCACCGGCGCACCCATTCTGGTGATCTGAGCGATCTGAAAAAAGCTGGCGCATCGCCCAAGATGCGCCATTCCTTCCGTACACGACAATGGCCCCTCATCCGCCCCTTCTCCGTTAAGGCGAATGGCGGGCACCTTCTCCCCGTTTTGACGGGGAGAAGGTGCAAGCGGCAAACTCCGTCATCCCCTCTCCCCGCAAGCGGGGACAGGGTTAGGGTGAGGGGCAACCCAGCGCAGAAATATGATGTGTCATGTCCTTTGGCGCCATGAATGACGCGCGGCGCCGTCGGCGCCTCCTCAGGCTTGCTGGTTTTCACCAAGCTGATTGTTGAGATTATGAAGCGCCGAGCGCAGGGCGGCGGCTTCCGCCATGCTGCATCCCATCGCCTTGCCGATCTCGGTCAGGATGCCGAATGCCTCCGTCTTCAGTCCCACGCCCTTTTGTGTCAGCGTGATGATCACCTGGCGTTCGTCGCTTTTATCGCGGATGCGGCTGACGAAACCGGCGGTTTCCAGCCGCTTGAGCAGCGGCGAAAGCGTGCCTGAATCCAGACCCAGCGCCTCGCCTATCCCCTTCACCGTCATCCCGTCCTGCTGCCAGAGCGCCAGAAGCACCAGATATTGCGGATAGGTGAGGCCGAACTTTTCAAGCAGAGGCTTGTAGGTCCGGTTGAAAGCATGTGCCACGGAATAGACGGCAAAACAGAGCTGCTGGCCAAGCGCCAGGGCATCGCCCTCTTTCAGATCGTCCTTACGCATGTCGTTATCACCGGTCATACTGCGTATTGTTGCAGCTTAGGGAAGATTTTGCAATTTGCAAAATTATATTGCGTACAATTAAATAATGCGCTATTGAAAATTCAGGCAACGATTTGCCCTGCAATCAACCGCTTGAGAAACCAAGGAGACAGACATGCCCATTCTCTACACGACCAAGGCATCCGCAACCGGTGGCCGCGCCGGCCACGCCGTGAGTGAAAACGGTGTTCTCGATGTGACGCTGACTGTTCCGAAGGAACTCGGCGGCGATGGTGCGACCGGCACCAATCCCGAGCAGCTGTTTGCCGCCGGCTATTCCGCCTGCTTCCTCGGCGCGCTGAAATTCGTCGCCGGCAAGGAAAAGGTAAAAATCCCGGAAGATGCAACGGTGACCACGACGGTCGGCATCGGCCCGCGCGATGACGGCACCGGCTTCTACATCAGCCCGTCGATCTCCGTCAGCCTGCCGGGCATCGACCGCGAAACCGGCGAAAAACTCGTCGCCGCCGCCCATATCGTCTGCCCCTACAGCCACGCCCTGCGCACCGCAACGGAAATCCCGGCCAAGCTCGCCTGAGGCGTCCGCGGGTTATTTCGTGCCCTGAGGCGCGAGATCATTGTGGCGCCACCGGTCTGCCGGGCGGCGCACATTTGACGGCAAACAAAAACGGCGGCTCCATCACGGGCCGCCGTTTTCCATTTCAAATCCCTGCAGCTGTTACCGCCGCAAACTTCCCAGAATGCCGCGCACCAGCGCCCTGCCGAGCGAGGAGGCGACCGTGCGGGCAACGGATTTCATGGCGGCTTCGGCCACGGTTTCACGCTGGTAGCCGGAGCGCGGTTTTGGCTTGGGTTCGGCCGGAGCCGCGTCGTCGCCGAAGCCGGGCAGGGTCCAGCGGCTGCCGCCGGGGGCTGCAGGCGGCGGGGCTTCCGAGGCCTCGCGGGTTTCTTCTGCCTGCTGGGTTGCTTTTGCCGCGCGCTGGGCGAGCAGTTCATAGGCGGATTCCCGGTCGACATCCTTGTCATATTGGCCGGCAACCGGGCTGATGCTCATGATGTTGGCGCGCTCGGCCTCGGTCAGCGGGCCGGGGCGGCTGGACGGCGGGCGGATCAGCGTCCGCTCGACCATCGAGGGCGAACCCTTGCCCTCGAGCGTCGAGACCAGCGCTTCGCCGGTGCCCAGATTGGTGATGACAGTGGCGCAGTCGAAATCCGGATTCGGACGGAAGGTATCGGCTGCCGTCTTCACCGCCTTCTGCTCGCGCGGCGTATAGGCGCGCAACGCATGCTGGATGCGGTTGCCGAGCTGGGCCAGAACGGTTTCCGGCACATCGAGCGGGTTCTGGGTGACGAAATAGACGCCGACGCCCTTGGAGCGGATCAGGCGGACGACCTGCTCGATGCGCTCCAGCAGAACCTTCGGGGCATCGTTGAACAGCAGGTGCGCCTCGTCGAAGAAGAACACCAGTTTCGGCTTGTCGGGATCGCCGACTTCGGGCAGTTCCTCGAACAGTTCCGACATCAGCCAGAGCAGGAAGGTGCCGTAGAGCCTCGGGTTCATCATCAGCTTGTCGGCGGCCAGCACCGAGATGGCGCCGCGGCCGTCGCGGGTGGTGCGCATGATGTCGGAAACCTTCAGCGCCGGTTCTCCGAAAAAGTTCTTGGCGCCCTGCTGCTCGAGGATCAACAGTTCGCGCTGGATGGAGCCGACCGAAGCCTTTGAGATCAGGCCGTATTTGCCCGAAAGCGCTGTAGCGTTTTCGGCCATGTAATTGAGCATCGCCTGGAAATCCTTGAGATCCAGAAGAGGCAGGCCGCCCTCGTCGGCGATCTTGAAGGCGATGTTGATGACGCCTTCCTGCGCATCGGTGGCGCTCATCAGGCGGGAGAGCAGCAACGGCCCCATCTCCGACATGGTGGTGCGCACGCGGTGGCCCTTTTCACCGTAGAGGTCCCAGAAGATCACCGGGAATTCCTGAAAGGCGAAATCGGTAAAGCCGATCTGCTCGGCCCGTTTCGCCACCCAGTCCTTCGGCTCGCCGATGGCGCCGATACCGGAAAGATCGCCCTTCACGTCGGCGCAGAAGACGGGCACGCCGGCATTGGAGAAGCTTTCTGCGAGAATTTGCAGGGTGATCGTCTTGCCGGTGCCGGTGGCGCCGGTGACAAGGCCGTGGCGATTGCCGAATTTGAAATCCAGATATTCGCCCTTGTTGATCGTGTCGTCCGGTTTGCGGCTGGTGCCGATATAGAGCTTCCCGTCCTCAAGCATGTGGGCCTTGTCTCCATTTTGCCAATGAAGGCCGCCGGTTCGCCAGCCTTCATCACATTGTTTTCTGATGCTTGTTATAGGAGGAGTACCGGCCACCGGCAACAGGAGGATTGGCAGGAAAGCCGGCGGCAACGTGCCGGATGGCCGCATTGTAATTGCCACCAAGGCATGAAACGATCATCGGGATCTTACGCTGTGGATGCCCGATCCGAACGGCGCTTGAGTTTCCATTCGAGATAATTTACCTTGACGTTCACGTCAAATAAACGAGGAGAATCACCCATGAACGAACTGGTCAACCGCGTTGCGGAAAATGTTGGCATTGATCCGGCAACGGCGGAAAAGGCCATCGGCATGATGCTCGGCTTCCTGCAGCGCGAGGCAGCCGACGGTCCGGTTGCCAAGATGATCGAAGCCATTCCCGGCGCCGACGAGATGGTCGCGAAGTTCAACGGCGAAGGTTCCAGCGGCGGTGGCCTGCTCGGCGGGCTGCTCAGTGCAGTCGGTGCCGGTGGCGGCGTCATGGCGCTCGGCCAGCAGCTGATGTCTCAAGGTCTTGGCATGGGCGAAATCACGTCGCTTGCCAAGGAAACCATCGGTTACGCCAAGGAAAAGGCCGGCGCTGAAATTGTCGATGAAGTCGTCGCCTCGGTTCCCGGCCTCAGCCAGTTCGTCTGATATCCCGCAGCCATAGCGGACGATCTGTCCGAAAGCGATCTGGCCGCGCACTTGAGGGAATTGGAGTAACGCCTCCTTGACCCGGTGGTGCGCGGCTCTTCATTTTTCACCGGTGAACCGCTCGATGAGGGCGGTGCAAGAGTGAGCCGTCAGGCCGCTTTCGACGGCATGGCGAAAGACATGAACAGCGTAAAAATCACCAGCACGAGGCCGACGCTGATCGGCGCTGCCGGGGCGCCGAACAGGTCCATGATCGATCCCGTCGCGCCCGATCCGGCCCCGCTGCCGACGGCATAGGCAAGGGCGAAGGCAGCACTGCCTGCCACCAGCATTCCGCCGCGATACTGTTCCCCGAGCATGGTCAGCGCGCAGGTGTAGAGCGAGAAGCTCGCAGCGCCCAGCAGCGCAAAATCGGCAAGAATGGCAATCGGCGACGTCAGAAACGGAATGATCAGAAAGGCGATGGCGCCGATCCCGCCCATGGCGATGGCCACGCGCCGGCGTGGCAGCCGGTCGAGCAGGACGCCGATGAACGGCTGCGCCAATGCGGTCGGCAAGGCCAGAACCGTGACGCTGAGTGCCGCGAACGCCTGCGAATGGCCGGTCTTGACGAAATAGACCGGCATCACCGAGATCGCCGCGATATCCGCAAAGCCGAATGCAAGCACCATGGCAACCAGCAGCGGCGCCTTGCCGAAGAAGACGAACACATCCCGCGTCGAGGAGGCCTCGGGCGTGGTGCGGGTCGAGAGCGTCAAAACGGCGGTGGCAAAGGCGACGAGCGCCACATAGACGGCGGTGAGCGCGAAACCGAAGCCGCCCTCGGTGCCCATCAGCGGAATGACCAGCGGACCGGCGGCAAACCCGCCGCAGACGCCGGCACCGTAGAGGCCCGAAACGCGGCCGCGCAGCCGGTCGGGGCAGGCGGAATTCATCCAGGCTTCGCCGAGCATGAAGATCAGGCTGGCAAAGAAACCGAGGAGGAAACGGGCGAGGAACCAGACGGGCAGCGAGGCGGTCGCCGCAAACGTCGCAAGGCAGAGCGAGCAGCCGACAAGGCTGACGATGATCAGCTTGTCGGTGCGCAGCCGTGCCGTCAGCTGGCCGATCAGTAGCGTCGAGGCAGCCAGGCCGAGCGCGAAGCCGACCGCGTTGAAGCCGATCATCGCCGGCGTCACGCCGCGGCTTTCCAGTGTCAGAGAAATCAGCGGATAGGTGATGCCCTGCGCCACCGAAAAGGCAGACGCGCCAAGAATGACAGCGACGATCGCCGCCCAATCGGGCATGAAGTCGGCGGTTGTGTGTGATGGCTGCATGAAAATCCCCGCGGCCATTTAAACATTCGGCCAGCCCTCTCTTATCCGAACATGTGCCGCGGCGAAATCCCAGGGCGGGCTTATTATGAAAAATCTTAGAGATTGCTTATTTATACTTCTGCGATGTCTGAACTCACCCAAACATAGTTTTTCCGGGCAAGTGATTTGCCAAGACATGCCAATAATGACTTTGTCAACAACCTAAGCCGCCGGTCGTCTCGGTGGCTTAGGTTGCAAATCCTGCGGATGTTCCTTCTCGCAGGGTGGCGATCCCAAGCTCCGTCATCCTCACCCTTGTGGTGGGGATCCAGCGAACCGACGTCCATCGGGTCAAAAGACTATTTCAGCTCAAAGACTTGAGCTGGCTGGATGCCCGCCACAAGGGCGAGCATGAGGGAGGAAATTAGGTGCCAAAAACGACCAACAACCAGATGAGAGCCGCAAATCCGTAGATGTTGCGGTTTGCCAGCAGCCGCCAAGCCGCCGGTCGTTCCGGCGGTTTGGCGTGACCGTCCTGTTCAGTCCGCCCTGTCCCAGTCCGGCGCCAGACCGCCGGGGCTGACAATGCGGCCGTTCGGGCGGGCGAGCCTGTGGATCGCGGCCATCTCGTCGCTGGAAAGATCGAAATCGAAGATGTCGAAATTTTCCTTCAGGCGGCTTTCCGTTGCCGTCTTCGACAGGGTGATCACGTCCTTCTGCTGAATGAGCCAGCGCAGCACCACCTGGGCTGCCGTCTTGCCGTGCTTGGCGCCGATATCCTTCAGCAGCGGCTCGTTCGGCGCTTTGCCATCGGCCATCGCATAATAGGCGGTGACCGACATGCCGGCGGCGCGGGCGGCGTCCAGAACCTTCGTCTGGTCGAGATAGGGGTGATACTCGATCTGGTTGGTGGCGAGAGAAGCTTCGCTCAGTTCCACTGATTTCGCCATCAGCGCCGTGTTGAAGTTGCTGACGCCGATATTCTTGACCTTGCCTGCCTTTTTCACCGCATTGAGCGCACCGATCTGCTCGGCGAGCGGCACGCCGCTGCTTGGCCAATGGAGAAGCAGGAGATCGACATAGTCGGTGCGCAGCTTCTTCAGGCTCTCATCGACCGAGGCCAGGAAGGCGTCGTCCTTGTAATTGTCGACCCAGACCTTGGTGGTGAGGAAGATATCGCTACGGGCGACGCCGGATGCCTCGATCGCTTCGCCGACTTGCGCCTCGTTGCGATAGATCTGCGCCGTATCGATATGGCGGAAGCCGAGCCTGATCGCCTGCGGCACGATGCGCAGCACGTCCGGGCCGGGCATGCGGAAGGTGCCGAAGCCGAGAACGGGGATATTGGCGCCATGGGCGCTGACTGTCTGCATGAAACTGTCCTTTCAGGGAGGAGACCCGGCGGACGCCGGGTCTGGAAAGATGTCTTATAGATGTGGCGTGCGCGACGCCCGTCAAGCGGCGTCCGTTAAGCGGCCTGGGCGATCGGTTCCGGCTTGCGGTCGAGCATGCCGCTGATGACGGTGAGCACCAGCGCACCTGTGACCAGGATCGCACCGACCCATGGCGTTGCCTGCAGCCCAAGCGGCGAGGCAACCACCAGCCCGCCGATCCAGGCACCGGCGGCGATGCCGAGATTGAAGGCGGCGATGTTCAGCGCCGAGGCGACATCGACGGCGCCGGGGCGGTGCTGCTTTGCCAACTGCACGACATAGAGCTGCAGGCCGGGCACATTGGCGAACGACAGGAAGCCGAGTGCCGCAAGCGTGATCAGGGCAGGCACAGCCGAAACCGAGGTGAAGGTGAAGATCACCAGTACGGCAGCCTGTGCGGCAAACAGCCAGCTCAGCGCCTTCACCGGATTGCGGTCGGCAATGCGGCCGCCGACGATATTGCCGGCGGCGATCGCCAGGCCGTAGAGCACCAGAACGAGGCTGACGGAGGAGGCGGCAAAGCCGGTGATGTCCTGCAGCATCGGTGCAAGGAAGGTGAAGGTGACGAATGTGCCGCCGTAACCGAGCGCCGTCATGCCGAAGACCAGAAGCAGGCGGCCAGAGCCGAGCACGCGGACCTGTTCAAGAATGCCGGCCGGGGCTGCCTTCGACAGGGTGGAGGGCAGAAGCATGGCGATGGCGCCAAGCGCAATGATGCCCAGACCAGCGACAGCCCAGAAGGTGGCGCGCCAGCCGAATGTCTGGCCGATGAAGGTGCCGAGCGGAACGCCGGTGACGATGGCAACCGTCAGGCCCATGAACATCAGTGCGATGGCCGAAGCGCGACGGTTTTCCGGCACGAGGTCAGCGGCGATCGTGGCGCCGACGGAGAAGAACACGCCATGCGCGAAGGCCGAGAGGACGCGCGCAACAAGCAGCGTCTCATAGGACGGGCTGAGCGCCGCCATGGTGTTGCCGGCGATGAACAGTGCCATCAGGCCGAGAAGCAAAGGCTTGCGTTCGACCCGGCCGGTGAGCGCGGTGAGGATCGGGGCGCCGAAGGTGACGCCGAGCGCGTAGATCGAGACGATCAGGCCAGCCAGCGGCAGGGTGATGCCGAGATCGGTGGCAACGGTCGGCAACAGGCCGACGATGACGAATTCCGTGGTTCCGATCGCATAGGCCGCGATCGTCAGTGCAAAGAGGGCAAGAGGCATGGGAGCACCTTTGTCGCCGGTGGGAGGCCGGGCGTGTTGGGCGGCGGCCCATCCGGGCCGTCATGGGTTTCGTTGAACGGAATATGGGCCAAAGGCACTTGCGCGATAATCCATAGGAATGGATAAATGACTGTGAATTGAATTCACAGAAAGCGATGCCATGGACAATCGGGCAGGCGAGATGGAAGTGTTCGTCGCTGCGGCGGAGGCAAGGAGCTTTTCGGCGGCCGGGCGGCGGTTGAAGCTGTCGCCCTCGGCCGTCAGCAAGCTCGTGACGCGCATAGAGGACAGGCTGGGCACCCGCCTTCTGGTGCGCACGACGCGGTCGCTGCTTCTGACGCCGGAAGGTGAGATCTATCTCGGCCGGGCGCAGCGCATTTTGTCTGATATCGCCGAGACGGAGCAAATCGTCGCCGGTGGCGGCCGGGCAACGCCGCGCGGGCTTTTGCGGGTGAATGCCACCGTCGGCTTCGGGGAGCGCTACATCATGCCGCTTGCCGGCGAGTTCCTGGCGCTCTATCCGGAAGTGCGCCTTGAACTGTCGCTGACGGATGGCGTCATCGACCTGATCGAGGAACGTACCGACATCGCCATCCGCGTCGGTCCGATGCGGGATTCAAGCCTGAAGGCGCGAAAGCTTCTCGACAGTCACCGCATCACGGTGGCGACACCGGATTATCTCGCACGTCATGGCACGCCGCAGCGCCCCGATGACCTTCTCGCGCACAATTGCATCACATTCACGTTTGGCCGAACCCCCGGCGAATGGCTGTTTCGCGATCCCGCGACCAACGCGCTGTATGCGCGCCCAGCCCCCGGCAATGTGCAGGCGTCAAGCGGTTCGATCGCCCGCAATCTGTGCCTGACGGGGCTCGGCATAGCCCGCATCGGCGAGTTTCACGTCGAGCCGGACATCGATAGTGGAAGCCTGATCGAAGTGCTGAAGGACTATAACCCGCACGAACCGGAGCAGGTCCATGCGGTCTTTGCCGGCCACGAGCACCTGGCGGCGCGCATCCGCGCCTTCATCGATTTTCTTGCCGAAAAAATGGACCAGGGCGTGGGGCTTGTCCTTCCGGCAGGTTGATGCACTGTGTTTCTAAAGATGCAAGTATCGGGTGGTGATTGCGTCGCTTGACTGGTGAGTTCGCTCTGGCAATTTGGGCAAGCAGGGCCCACATGCTCTCCTTCTGATACTGCCCTGCCGAGACGAGACAATATGCGCCAACCGCGAAAAATGTCCCTGACGCCCGATCTCGTGGCGCTCTGCCACAAGGACGTGGTCGATCCCGGCCCCGACGGACGATGGACGGCAATCAGCGACGAGCAATACAGGGAGCTTGCCGAAACGCTTGAGCGGGAAAGCCACGGCGAGCCGCTTTGGGTGTTTGCCTATGGCTCGCTGATCTGGAAGCCGGAGTTCGAGGCGATCGACAGGCAGCGGGCAACGGCCTTCGGCTGGCATCGGTCGTTCTGCCTGCATATCAACCGCTGGCGCGGGTCGCATGATCAGCCCGGATTGATGATGGCGCTGGAGCGCGGCGGGCGATGCGACGGCGTCATATACCGGCTGCCGGACGACAATCGTGCCGACCAGATCGAACGCATGCTACGGCGTGAAGTCAGCGCGTTTGAAAATATCGATGCCGTGCGGTGGCTGCCGGTCAAATCCGAGAGCGGCCCGTGCCGGGCCCTGGGTTTCTGGGTTGGGGCAACCGGTGAACGAATTCTGTCCCGCCAGCCGTTGGATCAGGTCGCAGGTATTCTGGCACGGGCCTGCGGACATCTGGGGTCCTGCGCCGAATATCTCTACAACACCGTTTCGCATCTGGAGGATTTCGGTATTCACGACCGCAACCTCTGGCGCCTGCAGCAGCTTGTGGCCGATGAGATCAGGTCGATCCATCGCCACGCCTTCCCACTGCAGGCGTGTTGAACGTACAAAGCGGAGCAGGTCATGGCCAAGGATCAGGTAGAGCTACCCGTGTTGGCTTTTGCTGACGGCGCTGAATGGGAGAGGTGGCTCGCCAGCCAGCCGCTGCCGGCGAATGGGTTGTGGCTGAAATTTGCCAAGAAGGCGTCGGGCGTGCCCACTGTCTCCAAGCCCGACGCGATAGATGCAGCACTTTGTCATGGCTGGATCGACGGCCAGCTAAAACCGTTCGACGAGAATTACTGGCTGATCCGATTCACGCCCCGCCGGCCCAATAGCAAGTGGTCCGCAATCAATTGCAAGCGGGCGGAGGCACTGATCGAGGCGGGCCGGATGCGTCCGGCCGGGCTTGCGGAAATCGAGCGGGCCGAGGCGGACGGGCGCTGGGCGATGGCCTATGAGTCCCAAAGCAACATCACCGTACCGGCCGACCTGCAGCAAGCGCTCGACGGCAACGAAACTGCAAAAGCCCTGTTTGACGCGCTGGACGGCGCCAACCGCTATGCCGTTCTTTATCGCGTCCACACGGCGGCGAAACCGGAAACACGAGCACGCCTGATCGAGAGGCTGGTCGCCATGCTTGCCCGTGGCGAAACCATACATCCGCGCCGCGGCAAGCCCTAGTTTCGGCTCAACTGTTCAGTGCTCGGCGCGCTGCGTCCCATGTGCCCTGATGATCGCATCGGCCTCCTTGCCGTAGAGTTCCTCGAAATGGTCGAAGGTCTTGGAGAAATAGCCAATCCCTTGCGTGGCCGAGCGCAGCGCGCGGGCCAGTTCGTCAAGCGCGCCGCCGGGAACGAGGGCGCGAAAAATATCCCAGCCCTTGGCGGTTTCGTCCCGGTCGAAGCCGAGCACCTGGCCTTTCAGCGACGAGACAATCTGGACAAGACTGCCCGAATAGACCGAGGGAATGTGAATCTCGCTGCGGAAAACCGGTTGCATCAGCACGGCCGCTCCGTCGGACAGCGCCTGGCGCACGCCCATTTTCGATGCGGAGCGGAACGCGTGTTCGGAACTGTCGACGGCATGGTGCTGGCCGTCGGTCAATGTCACGCCGACATCGATGACCGCAAAGCCCAGCGGGCCTTTCTCCATCGCCTCGCGTGCACCCGCTTCCACGGCCGGGATATAGTTGCGGGGGACGACGCCGCCCTTGACGGTTTCGCCGAAGGAAAATCCCTGGCCGCGGCCGTTCGGATGGATGGTCAGTTTCACGTCGGCAAACTGGCCGGCACCGCCGGTCTGCTTGCGGTGGCGATAGTGAACGTCGGCGGGCTTCGAGATCGTCTCGCGGTAGACCGGTGTCGGTGTGCGGTCGGTCGCCGTCACATGAAAGACGTCGGAGAGTGTCCTCAATAGATCGCGCAGGTGCACCGGTCCCTGGGCGCAGACCATCTGGGCGCCGGTTCCTTCCTCCTGCAGAATTTTGAGGCTGCGATCGGTCTCCGACAGTTTGGCCAGCGTTTCGGAGAGCTTGTTCTCGTCGCGCTCGCTGCCGGGCACCAATATTCTTTCCAGCATCGGCGTCGGCGCCTCAGTCCATTCCGGGGCAGAAAGGACAGCATCCGTTGTCAACAGCGCCGGGACCGGCAGGTGGTCGGATTTGACCGCGGCAATGAGATCGCCAGCGGCCGGTGCAAACGCCCCGTTGGCCTTGCCGTTGGCGGGATCCTGCAGAGCGCCGAGGCCGGAGCCTCCAAGGGATGCACCTTGCTTGAGGCCGCCCTCAAGCGCCCTTAACAGCACCGTCTTGCCGATATTCTGCCGATGATAGGCGTGAAAGCTGACGGCCTTGAGTTTGGCTTTTTCGACATTTCCATCCGCAGCAAGGCGGTCGCGCAGCGCGTCCACCGGCGGCGCCTCATGGCGCAGCGCCTTCATCAGCCGCATCATGCCGTTGCCATGGCTTGCCGCCCCGATCAGTACAGGGATGACCTTGTTTTCCCGAAGCACCCGGGTCGAGATCGCATAGAGCGTATCGCTTGGCGGTTCACGATCTTCGATCAGTTCCTCCAGGAGCCAGTCGTCGAATTCGGACAGGTGTTCCAGGAGTTCGCTGCGTGCCTCGTGCTCCCGCTCGGAGGCGCTTTCGGGGATGGCGATCAATGCCGAGGTCTGGCCTTCGCGGTAGCGCCACGCCCGCTCGGAAATCAGGTCGCAGCTGCCGACGAYCCGGTCGCCCTCGCGGATCGGGATCTGGCGCAGCAAAAGCGTATGGCCGGCATAATCCTGAAGGGCCGCGATCACGTCCCTTAACCGCCCTCTCGGCTCGTCCATCCGGTTGACGAAGAGGATACACGGCGTTCCCGACGCTTCGATCATCTTGAGATAAGGGGCTGCGAGCACCGCCTCCTCGGGCGCCGGTGAAACGCACAGGATGCAGGCATCGCTGGCGAGAAGCGCATGCTGCGCATGGGCCAAGGCCTCGTTCAGTCCCGGTGTATCCAGCGCACACCAGGCTTCGTTGCCAAAGGTAAATTCAGTGAGGTTCAGTCCATAGGGAGAGATGGATTTTCTCGAGGCCCCCTCCAGCGCGCCGAGCTTTTCCACGATTGTCGATTTTCCGGTCTGCGACGGTCCAAGTACAGTAAAGCAGCGCATGGGCGGTCCTCCACCTGCCATAAGCTCAATTTTCTGTCGTCACAGGATGCCCTGAACCGGCGCGGTGCGCCAGAGGGTGATTTTCTTGTTTTTAAAGCATGTCGCGCAAAGGTGTGCAGCGGTATAGCGATACCGACATACCTAAAATCAAGGACCTGAAGTGCCGGAAGCGGGGCTGAAAGATCGCGACGTGCTTTAGGTGACTGGTCCGGTTACTTTTTGACCGCCACCACGAACAGGCGCGGGAATTTCAACAGCACCCGTCCGTCCGCGAGCGGCGGATAGGCCTCGCGGATGCGCCTGAGATAGGCTGCCAGATAGGCCTCTCGCGCATCGGCCGGAAGCGGGTCGAGATAGGGGCGAAGGCCTGTGCCCTTGACCCATTCGACGATCGCCTCCGCATTGGCGAGGCGATGATAGTAGATCGTGTGCCAGACATCGATCTTGATGGATTTTGCCGCCAGCCGCTCGAGATAGACCGAAGGTGCAGGCAGGGCTGCGCGGCGCTGGCCGCCATGCGGGTAAAATTTCGAAAAGCGCGGGTCTTCCGCCAGTTCCCGCATCGAGGCGTGCGAGGGCTCATCCAGATTGTCGGGCATCTGCACTGCAAGTGTGCCGCCGGGGATCAGTTCACCCATCAGCCGCTCAAGTGTGGCCAGGTGATCCGGCAGCCATTGAAAGACGGCATTGGCAAACAGCAGCACGGCAGGCTTCGGYGGCGCCCATTGCGTGAGGTCGCCCCGTTCGAACCGCGTATGCGCCATGCGCTTGCGCGCTGCGGACAGCATGTTTTCGTCGCTGTCGATCCCGGTCAGCATATAGGCGGGGAAGCGGTCGTGGATCAGTTCCGTCGAATTTCCGGGCCCGCAGCCGAGATCGTAGAGCGCGCCGTCCGGCAGGTTGGGGATCTGGTCGAGCAGGTCGCGGGCCGGCCGGGTGCGCTCGTCCTCGAATTTCATATATTGTTCCGCAGACCAAGACATCGGTTGTCCTTCCCTAGAGGCTTTCCAGCGACGGCAGGATCAGCGACGGGCCGAAATCGGCATATTCGTCGGGCATGTTGGCGCGGTTGATCCAGACGGTGCGGAAGCCGAATTTGGTGGCACCGGCAATGTCCCAGCGGTTGGATGACTGGAAGGAGACCGCATTGGGATAGAGCCGGTAGGTGGTTGTCACCATATCGTAGACGGAAGGTGCAGTCTTGAATGCTTTGACCGCCTCGACCGAAAATATATCGTCGATGATCAGATCGAGCCCCGCCTTCTTCACCGCCGATTGCAGCATCTGCGGCGTGCCGTTCGACAGGATGGCGATGCGCGCGCCCCGGTCCTTGAGATGCTTGAGGACGCCCGGCACTTCCGGATAGCAATCGAGATGCCAGTAGGCGTCGAGCAGGGCTGGCTTGAGCTTTTTGTCGGCGGAGGGAAACCGGGCAAAGGCATAGTCGAGCGATTGCTCAGTCAGCGTCCAGAAATCGGTATAGGTGCCCATCAGCGTCCGGATCCAGGAATATTCGAGCTGCTTGGCCCGCCACAGATCGGAAAAGGCCGGGCCGTCAGGCCCCATCGCGGCCGCATGCCTGCGCACTGCCGCATGCACGTCGAACAGCGTGCCATAGGCATCGAACACATAGGCTGCAAGAGACATCAAACCCTCCCGTCATTTCCCGGACGCCGCTCTCTTTCACAATACGAAACAGAGGTGGCAGCGCCTTATTGATCGCGTTGGTCCGCCGCTCGCCGGTTTCAGGTGAGGGCGTCCTGCGATCGCCGCTTGAATACGGTTCTCTACCGGGATCATGTCAAAGATTTGTGCGCCGCACAATGTTTCTTGGTGCAATCCGGATCAACTCTTTGCCGGTTTCCAGATCTTTGCGGGAAACCGCAGCGCCTGCTTGGCAAGCCGCCCCTTCAGACCAAGCACGGTATCGCAAAGCCCGGTCACATGCCGGTTCGGTTTGGCCTCCGGCCTTAAGCCATGCAGCGCGGCTGCGGCCTCCTCCGGCTCCATGTAACGGGCAAGGATGCCAAGCGTCAGCGCCGTCGAGCGGCCGATGCCGCGCAGGCAGTGGACCAAGAGATGCGCGTCCTGCGGCAGGCCGTCGACAAAGGCGAAGGTCTGTTCGATATGGGCGGCCCGGGCCGCATCCGGTTCGTCGGGATCGGTGACGTCGCCGAACAGAAGCTGCAGATGCCGCTCCTCAGGCAGATCGATCATCGACAGAAGCTTGGTGCCCGGCGCCCGGATCGAGATCAGGTGGGTCGGCGCCCAGGCGGACTTGTTGTGCCGCGCCTCCGTCTGCGACGCGACGATCATGCGGATCGGCCAGCCGTTCGGGTGGGACGGATTGGTGCCGAGCAAGGGCGCGTAGAGCGCATCCACCTGCTTCTCCTGCTTTTCAGCCGCCAGTGCCATGGGTTGCCTCGTGATTCCGTTGCCGTCAGGCCCGAAAATATCAGCCGGAGCGGGGTCGGGGGAAGAGGGTTTTTAAGAGAGAAGGATTGAACGGTGCAACACGCTGCGGCCATTGGCCCGTTGCGACGGCCAGTTTGGTCGCTGTGAAACCGCAAAACGACACGAGCTTCAGCCGCTGCGGCGAAAAAATTGAACGCCGCGCAGCCGCCTTATCTCTTCTTCTTTGCCACAGCCTTCTTGACCGGCTTTTCTTCGACAGGTTCCTGGGCGAGCCGCAAGGCTCTGAGCATCGCCGTCTTCTTTAGCCGTGCCGCCAGTTCCGCTTTGATGATGTCGAGCGCTGCCGTGGACGTTTCATCCTGGCTTCGCCGCACGGTTGGCTTGGTAGCAGTCCTGGCGTCATTTTTACTGGTCAAGCGGTGCACTCACTTTGCGATCCCCAACGGGACATTCCGAAGAGGCAGGCTTCGGGAGGGCCGAAACCAATAGGCGATGAAGTAGGGCGCTGCGGTCTTAAGGGAAGTCGTGTTCGATGGAATATATCGGCAATGGGCGGTTTCAGCTCTTGCGCACGAACGGCCGGTCGCCGGCACGCGAAGCGATGTCGTGCCCGGTGCCGTTCAGGCGCAGAGAGTAAGCCTGCCCGTTAAAACCGGGTAATGACGCTGATGCCGAGGTCTTGCGACGTGTCCATCGTCATCAATGCCGGGACGGCCTCCTCCAGGCTGATATGACGGCCGATCAGCTTTTGCGGGTTGAGCTTGCCGGTGTCCAGCATCGCCATCATCGCCTCGTAGCGCCAGGCCTGCATGCCATGGCTGCCGTAGATCTCCAGCTCATGGCCGATCACTTGGCTCATCGGGATCTGCGGGCTGGCATGCTCGCCGAGCATCAGGCCGATCTGGACATGGCGGCCGCGGCGGCGGAGATTCTTGATCGAATTGAAGCAGGTGACAGGCGAGCCGAGCGCGTCGATCGACACGTGCGCGCCGCCTTTGGTGATGTCGCGCACCGCCTCTGCGACATCGCCGGTGACGCTGCCGTCGATGGTGGCGACGGCGCCGATCTCGCGGGCGAAGGAGAGTTTCGTCTCTGAGATGTCGATGGCGATGACATTGGCGCCGAGCGCCGTGGCGATCATGATTGCCGAGATGCCGACACCGCCGCAGCCATGCACCGCCACCCATTCGCCGCCGCGCACCCGGCCCTGGTCGACAATGGCGCGAAACGACGTGGCAAAGCGGCAGCCAAGGCTGGCGGCCGTGGCATAGTCGAGAGTGTCAGGCAGATGCACTAGGTTCTGGTCGGCAAAGTCGATGGCGACATATTCCGCAAACGAGCCCCAATGGGTAAAGCCCGGCTGGAACTGGTTCGGGCAGACCTGGGCGTTGCCGGAATGGCATTCGCCGCAGCGGCCGCAGCCGGATACGAAGGGAACGGTCACCCGGTCGCCGACCTTGTAGCGCAAGACGCCCTTGCCCTTGGCGGCCACGGTGCCGGCCAGTTCATGCCCCGGCACATGCGGCAGGTTGATATCGGGATCATGCCCCATCCAGCCGTGCCAGTCGCTGCGGCAAAGCCCGGTCGCCTCGACCTTGATGACGACGCCATCTGCGCTTGGCTTCGGGTCCGGCAGCAGGCGGATATCGGGCGTCTTGCCGAAGGCATCGTAGTACATGGCTTTCATCGGAGGATCCCTTGTGCTTCTGGCGGCAGACTATGCGAGCGGAACTCTGCAATCCAGATTGGACGGCATGACTTTTTTTGATGTACCTATTTACCCCACTTCTCGATTTTCCGGATATGCGGATACGAGAAGCACAAAAAACAGGAGACCGTCATGGCCGTCGATACATCCCCGCGCAGCACCACCTGGACCTATGTCGATGGCGAGTGGCTGTCCGGCAATCCGCCGCTGATCGGACCGACCTCGCATGCCATGTGGCTGGGCTCGACGGTGTTCGACGGCGCCCGCTGGTTCGACGGCATCGCGCCCGATCTCGACCTGCATTGCCAGCGCGTCAACCGCTCGGCCCTGGCGCTGGGCTTGAAGCCGGTGGTGACGGCAGAGGATATCGAGGATCTCGCCTGGGAGGGCATCAAGAAATTCGACGGCCAGACCGCCATCTACATCAAGCCGATGTACTGGGGCGAACACGGCATGCCCGGCAGCGTCGTTGCCGTCGATCCCGATTCGACCCGGTTCGCGCTCTGCCTGTTCGAAGCGCCGATGGGCGAGGGCCCCGGCGGCCAGTCGCTGACCATCTCGCCCTTCCGCCGTCCGACGATCGAATGCATGCCGACCGACGCCAAGGCCGGCTGCCTCTATCCCAACAATGGCCGCATCCTGATCGAGGCCCGCAAGCGCGGCTTCTCGAATGCTCTGGTGCGCGACATGCTCGGCAACATTGCCGAGACCGGCTCCTCCAACGTCTTCATGGTCAAGGACGGCGTCGTCTTCACCCCCGCCGCCAACAAGACCTTCCTTGCCGGCATCACCCGCTTGCGCGTCATCGGCCTGTTGCGCGACGCCGGCTTCGATGTGGTCGAGACGACGCTGACGCTCTCCGATTTCGAAGCCGCCGACGAAATCTTCACCTCCGGCAATTACTCCAAGGTTGTCCCCGTCACCAAACTCGAAGACCGCGACCTCCAGCCCGGCCCAATCGCCGCCAAGGCCAAGGACCTGTACATGGACTGGGCGCATTCGGTGGCGTCGGATATGTAAGGATAGGCGCAGATCGGCCATCCGCGGCAAAAGCGGATGGCCTGTTCTCTTCGGTGGGGCAAGGGGCTSTTTCTGGCCCGAAGCGGCCTACCCACGTCCATCCTTGAGCGTAGTGCCGCCAGGAGGTGCGATGCAGTTGCCCGCCGGCTGCCTACCAGGTGGAATGTTCCCGTCCCGTGGAGGATGGCTTGCTTTGCTGGCTAAGCGCGCGCTTCTCGGATGCGCGATCCATCCGGGCGCCCAGGATACTGGCGGTGACGATGCCGAATGTTCCCACGACAATTGCGGTGARCAGCTCAGCCAATCCTGGGGTCAAACCCCAGCCAGACGTCACCATCGACGCAATCAGGTAGCCGATCGGAAAACAAAGACATCCGGATACGACAGCCAATCTAAGTTCGTGTTGATGTTCCACCTTGACCTTGCCGAAGACTGCCATGGCTGGATATCCCTTCAGTATCGTCATTCTTCCAGGTCTCGGGACTTGATCATGTCGCAGTCGTGGTGCTCTGCTGCAAGGATCGTGAATTTGTGATGGCTCATGCGGATTGACCTCCCACGCCACTCGGCTCACCGAGACCGTCACGCCGGAGCAGTTCTTCTATAGCGTCTGCTTCCACCGGCAGCATGCGGCTCACATTGCCGTTGGCGGATGTTGGGGGAATGGTGATGAACGTGGCGACGCGGCGATAGGCAAGCCAAGAGATGCCCTCGATCAGTTCTTCGTCCTCGTTCACTTCATAGTCGCCGGGCTCTAGCGGATATTCGAGACCGTCCAGCAGGGCCGGTGCGTTGAAATGAATGGTTCTGTGTTGTGTCCGTGTCATCATGGTTGCCGTGTCTCCGTTGTAAAGCGGTGGGGGTCGATTGCGTGCGGGCCGGTGGCCCACGGGGTCACCGGCGGTTGTGCACGCGCGATTTGATTTCGCCCGCCTGCAGTTTTTGGGTGGGTCAGGGCAGCGCAACATTTCCTTCGAACGCGGGGCCTACCAAAGGTAGTCTCTGAACGTGAGGAAGATTAGGAATGCCAAACAGAGTGCCGGGATCGACTTGATCAGAAATTCGACAGAGCGGGACCGGCGAACGGAGCTGCCAAGGTTCGACCAATGCCTGTGGCGGAGAGTGGAAGACATCGAGCGTCCTCCTTGACGATTGGGGCAGGGTAGCAAACCCTACGCGGCCGCGCCCGTGTTGATGGCTGCCGACCGTAGAACAGTGCGCGCTAAAGACGCCAATAGCAAACGCTTTGTGGAAGTGCTCCAAAGCGTCGGTCAGTTTGGATCGATGAGTTCTGAACAGGGATTAGACGCAGCGACTGCTTCCGGCGCAAAACTGTCGTCTGCGTTCCCAGAAAGTCTCAGCTACCCCACGAAACACACAAAACACGGCTTGAGCTGGCCTCCCGCAATGGCTATCTGGTGCAAACACCAAGCGACCCTTCGCGAACAACAAGGCGTATCCCGGCATGACCCCAGAATTCCTCGTCACCCATTCCGGTGGCTTCCATGCCGATGAGCTGTTGTCCAGCGTCATCCTCACCCGGCTTTTTGCGCAGGCGCGCATCGTGCGCAGCCGGGCGCCGGAATGGATCACGCCGGGTGCGGATCGGATCATCTACGATGTCGGCGGCGCCTACGATCCGGACGCGCGCATCTTCGATCACCACCAGCGCGGCGCGCCGCTGCGCGACGATGGCCAGCCCTACAGTTCGTTCGGATTGATCTGGAAGCACTATGGCCGCGACTATCTCGCCGCCTTTGGTGTTCCTCAAGTGCATGCCGAAACCGTGCATGCGTCTTTCGATGCCAGTTTCGTGCTGCCGGTCGATCTGGTCGACAATGGTGCGCTCAGCCCGTCGGTTGCCGGGCTCTTGGGCGGGCTGACCCTGCCGGTTCTGCTGGAAACCCTGAAGCCTGTTTTCGACGAGACCGATCCTGAAGCCGACGATCGCGCTTTCCACAATGCCCTGGCGATTGCCCGTAGCTTCGTCGAGGCAAGGATAGAAAAAAGTGCTGCAAAATTGCGGGCCGAGGCTCTTGTGCAGCAGGCCATCGAGGATGCCGGCGAGGGTCGCATTCTCGAGTTGCCGATGGGCATGCCGTTCCGTCCGGCCATCGTCAAGGCGGGCGCCGACCACCTGCTGTTCGTCGTCCACCCGCGCGACAAGGACTGGTGCCTGACCACCATCCGCCGCGCCGACGAAGGCTTTGAGGTGCGCGCCGACCTGCCAGCGGCCTGGGCGGGGCTCACCAATGGCGATCTGGAAACGGCGTGCGGGGTCAAGGGCGCAAGCTTCTGCCACAACGGCCGCTTCGTTGCCGCTGCCCGAACGCGCGAGGCAGCGCTCGCCATGGCCGAACTGGCGGTGAAGGAAGCTATCGCCGCCGGCCTGGATCAGGCGGCGGCGGCCGAGTAATACCAAGTCTCTATCATCGAGACTTGGTATGGGGCGCACTTGCGGGCTTCAGGCCGGCAGGGCGCCGGAGCCAGAGCGGCGGTGCATCGTCCAGGCCTGAAGACAGATACCGAACAGGAAGATCCCGGCCCAGATGGCGGTGACCGTCTGTACCGGCGGCGAGTCGGGGCCATTGCCGATCGGGCTTGAGGGCGGCAGCCGCGACAGGGTCTCGTTGATGCCCGGGATCATCAGCAGGAAGAAGGTGAACGACATCGCCAGGGCCTGCAGATAGCGGTTGAGCCGCCCGAACCAGCCGAGCTTGCCGATGACGATGGAGAAGATCACCGCGAGCATGGCCATGATGCCGATCGCATGACCTGCATTGAAACCGCCGGTGCTCGACAGGCCAAACGACGTGATCGCCGATAAAAACAGCGTGATGATGTAGATGCGGCCGGAATTGGATTTCGGAACGATCGCCGCATATTTCGAAAAACCGTAGAGACCGGCGATGATGGGCACGACGCTGATGACGGTATGAACGATGCCGAGCGTGGACAACGGGTTGGCCATAAAATTTCCCCCTGGATGATGACGATCGATGCAAAGAAAATCAGGCGGTCCGCAGCCTTGTGTTGTCCGGGAAAATGCGCCGGGCGACTGCGGACTTATGGGATTTTGCTATGTTCATGCAGCCAGCGCAATCGAAATCCTAGGGCAGTTCGCCTTAAAAGGGCAATGCGCGGGGTAGCCATGCTCCCTCAAGGTTTCGCCCGGCAAGTGAGCCAACCGAAAAGGATTTCATTCAATGCCGTATGGTCGTGGTGCCGTCATGTCACGGCAGGTTCAAAGGCGCGGCGACGCGCCAGCTTGCGCGTCTCAGCCTGCCGAAATTGAAGGCAAAACTTGCTCGCCTTGAGCCAAAAATATACCTCCGGGGGACGTTGCGCACCAAGCTTGAAATTCCATGTGTCTAAGAGGCCCCAGAAATGCTTACCGAGCTGAAGAACATTGTACGGCTATTGCTGGTCGCGTTGCCTCTGTCGAGTTTTGATGCGGCCATTGCCGCAGATAAAGGGGAGACGGTCGCAAATCAGATGCTGAAGTGTCTAAGATTACCAGAAAACCGGCCGGACAATTTTGAGATGACTGCTCAGATAGCCTTCAAGAATGGCTCGGCTGAATTCGTGTCGATAAATTTCCGCGCGCCCCCCACCGATTGGGAGAAGATTGTCGCTCCGGCAATTGCTGCCGCAGTTACGGACTGCGAACCCTATGGCGATATTTCGGGTCAGGTTAGCTTTCCTGTCACACCAGAGCTCCTCAATTCGCTAAACAAGAAGTAGCGGGAACAACAGTCTCTGCGGGCCTCGCTTATCGGTACAACCGTCCCCGCAAACGATCTTAGGGGGCCGCATTAGACCAGCGATAGGCAGTCCAGGGCTGCCTTCACCCTGTGCCGGTCGGCCTGCGAAAGCGGGCGTATTGGCAGCGGCGGGTCGTAGGCGCTGAGTTCCAGCAGGTTGGCCACCGCATGAACGACGCGGTAGCTGGTCAGCTCGCGAAACAGCGCCCAAAAGGGCTCGAAAAGCGCATTGATGCGCTCCACCTCCGCGCGGTCGCCGGCTTGCGCTGCCCGCATCAGCTTGACGCAGGGTTCCGGCAGAATGCCGGCGATGACGCTGTACCAGGCAATGCCGCCCGCAAGGATAGCCTCGGTCACCAGCCAGTCGCCGCTATAGCCGACGGCGAAACCGGCGGGAACGGAATCAAGCGTCGCCTGATGGGCGGCAAGCATATCCGCCGCCGGGAGTGCCGGGTTTTTGACGGCGACGATGGAGGGAATGGCTGAAAGACGGGCCAGCAGCGCATTGCTGATGGAGAAATGCGTTGTGCCCGGATTGTTGTAAACGCAGAGCGGCAATTCCGTGGCTGCGGCGACGGCGGAAAAATGCTCGAACACCTCGTTGTCTGAAAGCGGCGTATAGGAGACCGGCGCCAGGAGAAGCCCTTGCGCACCGGCATCCCGTGCATCGCGTGCCAGTGCAATCGATTCGTCCGTGCGCAGAGCCCCGACACCGACGATGACGGGCGTGCGGCCACCAAGGCAATCGGCGGCGGTCTCGATGGCGCGCCTTTTTTCCGCCCGGCTGAGATACATATAGGAGCCGGTGCTGCCAAGCAGGCCGACCGAACCGGCGCCGGCCTTGTCGATGCGCTTGAGCAGGCCGCCCAGCGCCTCGGTATCGACGCGGCCAGCCGCATTGGCAGGAGTGATCGGGAAGGCGGACAGGCCATGAAACAGCATATCGGGTCTCTGCGCTGGAGAAGGTTGATCCTCAAGCTGTGACGGCACGGCCCTCACAGGTCAATGCCGGGATTGTCCCGGTGTCATTTTGCCGGTGCGCTGAGCATCTCCTCCGTCAGCTCGCCGCCCAGCTCCACCGTCTTGGTCTGCTTGTTGTAGACGCAAATCTGGCTGATCTTGCCGTCAGCGCCCTTCGGCTTGCCGCTGACCAGCGCCAGCCCAAAGCTTTCCGATCCGAAGGGATCGACCACGGCGGCCGGTGCCTCGATCGATCCGGCCGCAGCCTGAATGCATTTGGCCGAAACATCGGCCCGCATGGCTTGCCAGGCCTCGTCCGAGGAAGCGAAAGCGGCGCCCGGCGCCAGCGCGGCGGTGAAGAGGGCGAGCAAGGCGGAACGGTGGTGAAAAGGCATCTGATTTCCTTGGGTTATTGATCAGGCGGTTCGTGTGCGACCCTGTCGAAGGATCATGTCCATTCTGTGCCCGTTCCGGCACTGCGAAACATTGGCGGTCGAGAAGTATTTTCCATGACTGTAGCGAAATTTGGCATGGCGGCGGTTGCCTGTTGCGGCGGTGGTCCCTATGTTCCGCCTCACAGATTTCTTTCATGAATTCCAACCCGGCTTTCATGGATCCCGCCAACAAGAGGAGATACCATCATGGCTTTCGAATTGCCGAACCTGCCTTACGACTACGATGCACTGGCGCCCTACATGTCGCGCGAAACGCTGGAGTATCACCACGACAAGCATCACCTTGCTTACGTGACCAACGGCAACAAGCTTGCTGACGAAGCCGGTCTCTCGGGTCTTTCGCTGGAAGAAATCGTCAAGAAGTCCTACGGCACCAACCAGCCGCTGTTCAATAATGCCGGCCAGCACTACAACCACCTTCACTTCTGGAAGTGGATGAAGAAGGGCGGCGGCGGCACGCAGCTGCCGGCCAAGCTCGACGCGGCCATCAAGTCCGATCTTGGCGGCTACGACAAGTTCCGCGCCGATTTCATCGCGGCCGGCACCGGACAGTTCGGCTCGGGCTGGGCCTGGCTCTCCGTCAAGGGCGGCAAGCTTGAAATCTCCAAGACCCCGAACGGCGAAAACCCGCTGGTTCACGGCGCATCGCCGATCCTCGGCGTCGATGTCTGGGAACATTCCTACTATATCGACTACCGCAACGCCCGTCCGAAGTACCTCGAAGCCTTCGTCGACAGCCTGATCAACTGGGACTACGTGCTCGAGCTTTACGAAGCCGCCGCGTAAGCAGCCCTTTTCCCGTTGCAGATTTTGCACCCGGCGCCATCAGGCGCCGGGTGTTTTCGTTTCGGTTCAGGGCTTCACGCCGGCTTGCGACCGACCGGCGAGATAGGCTTGCGGCGCAAAGAACGTGCCGCACTCGACGAAGGCGCTCAGTTCCTCCGCCTCCAGCGCCGCCCGCACGCTTGGCCTTTCTGCCACGGCATCAACGAAGGCCCGCAGCATCGGCCAGTTGTTGAGGTCTATATCGATCCAGGGCGACCAGTTGAGGCAGACGAAGAGATAGGCGTCGGCTACGGTGAATGGTTCGCCGGTGAGAAACGGTCCAGCCATGCGGCCGCTCAGCCAGTCCAGCCGCTTGGCGACGGTGGCGCGGATGCCGGCATGGGCAGCGGCGTAGTCGGCGTTGAACAGGAGCACCATCGGCTTGTGCAGTTCCGAGGTGATGAAGTTCAGATACGACTGGATCTCACTGCGCTCGAATGTTCCGGGCGGCGGTAACAGATTGCTGCCGCGCGGCGAACTGTCCGCCAGAAACTGCACAATGGAAGGCCCTTCGGTCAGAATCTTGCCGTCGTCGAGCATCAGGGCCGGCACATAGCCGTTGCCGTTGATCATCCGGTAGTCCTCGCCGCTGCTGGTGCGCTGGGTCTTGCGGTCGACATGGACGAGTTCGACATCGAGCCCAAGTTCGCGGCAGACGATGTGCGGCGACAGCGAGCATGCGGCGGCGTGCATATAAAGTTTCATCTGTTTCCTCCTGCGCGGATGCCTCCGCGTCCAGTATGATTGCATTTCTGTACTGTTTCGCATAAAAATATTCTCGTCAAGAATTTTATGCGAGACGGTACAAAAATGAAGATCGAGAAAAAACGCGGCCGTCCCCGAGCGTTCGACGAGGCAAGGACCGTCGAGCGGGCGCGCGCGGTCTTCTGGGACCGGGGCTTTGCCTCGGCCTCGCTGGATATGCTGAGCGCTGCCACGGAGCTTAACCGGCCGAGCCTCTACGCCGCCTTCGGCGACAAGGAGGATATCTACCTCGATACGCTCGAAGCCTATCGCCGCGAGAGCCTTGAGGCGCTTGCCGTGGCGCTTGATCCTTCGCTGCCGATCCGGGAGAATATCGCGCGTGTCTATGCGAGCGCGCTTGCCATCTATCTGCATGGGGATATTTCATCACGCGGCTGTTTCCTGATCGGCACGGCGACCGCCGAAGCGGTGCAGCATCCGCGCGTCCGCGAAGTGCTGGGCCGCAGCCTGCGCGAATTCGATGATGCGATCGAGGAGCGGATGGCCGCGGCGATCGAGACGGGCGAACTGCCTGCCGGATCCGATCCGAAAACACCGGCCAAGCTGGTTTCCGCCGTCATGCATTCGCTCGCCGTACGCGCCCGTGCCGGCGATGCCCCCGAAACGCTGGAAGCGCTTGCGCGTTCGGGAGTGGAGTGGATTTGCGGCAGATCGTGAGCACGCTTGTCCCTGCTGCCTGTTATTCAGCGCGAGCCTTGCCGAAAATATGTCACGCGGCTGTCACGAGCCGGTTTTAGGCAAGCCATATGCACACCGTCGAACCACCGATCCTTCGCTTCGGCATCATCGCCGATCCGCAATATGCCGATATCGAGCCGCATGAGGCGATGAACCGTCATTATGTCCGCAGCCTCGCCAAGCTCAGCGATGCTATTGCCGTGTTCAACGAAACTGAACTCGATTTCGTCATGACGCTCGGCGATATCATCGACCGCGACTGGAAAAGCTTCGACGATATCCTGCCGATCTACAAGGCGCTGCGCCACAAGTGCCTGTTCCTGCTCGGCAATCATGATTTCGCTGTTGCGCCGGAACATCTGGGCGCGGTTGCCGGGCGGCTCGGCGTGCCCGGCCGCTATTATGATTTCGCCATCCGCAACTGGCGCTTCGTCATGCTTGACGGCAGCGATGTCAGCACCTTTTCCGCCCCGCCGGATGATCCGCGCGCTGCGCTGGCAGCGGAGCGGCTGAGCGCGCTTGCGGCCGAAGGCGCCATCAATGCGCAATCCTGGAACGGCTCGTTGAGCGAGGCGCAATTTAAGTGGCTGACGCAGGTTATGGAAAAGGCGGAAGCCGATGGCGAGGCCGTCCTCGTCCTTGGCCACTATCCCGTCTTTCCACCCAACAGCCATAACATGTGGGACAGCGAGCGCATCGTCGATCTGCTGACGAGTTTTGCCTGCTTCCGCGGCTATTTCTGCGGCCACAACCACGACGGCAATTTCGGTGAGGTCGATGGCCGCCCGTTCGTGACGTTCAAGGGCATGGTCGATACTCCGGATGAAAACTCCTTTGCGATTGTCGACGTTTTTGCCGACCGGATCGAGATTGAAGGGTTTGGGCGGGAAGAGAGCAGGGTGATGTGGATCGCGGTATAGGCACGTGCCCCATCTCAGCTAAATTTGCGGCTGAATGGGCCGATTTGCCAAGTCGTGCGTTTAGGAGGGGTCCAATCCAGCCAAGGAGGCTACCGTGGCGACGACCTTTGATCTATCCGGCCTGTCCGAACAGGAACTGACCGCCCTTATCGATGAGGCAACGAGCCTTCGCCAGACGCTACGCGCCAGCCGCGAGCATGAGCGGGCAACCGCTGCTGATGGCTCGAAAGGCCAGGATGTGCACGACCCGGACCATGGCGTGATCACCACCCCGACACCGCGTGAAGTCAAAGAAGAGGGACCTTCGCACGGCGCGACGAAATAGCGTATGCGGTTCAGCTGACGGGAGGCGGGGAATGGAGATGCGGTTGTGCCGTCGCCGCCACTATTCTCGGGTTGAAGCCGATCGCGGTTCAGCGCGCGCACCATTCGGTTCGAGCCGCCTCATCTTGAATATATGCTGGCGAATAATCGTCCATGCAACGATCGATATTGTCATTCATGTTTCCTGCCATCCAGAAGAGCACGATCCCGCCAATGAGCAGCGCAACCAGCGTTGTTCTCCACGCGATACAAATAATGCGATAACCTGACACGGTCGGACGAGCTCCTACTAGGAGTCTATCCGTTATCTGACAGGGACGGCAGCGGCAAGAGTTCCATAGTGTATGCCTTTGTCCGGGCTACATCCGCGTGTCCGGATCATCCGGCGCTTTCGCTCATCGCGGCCTTCTCCGCGTTCGCCCGCCATCCCCTGATCCACAGGTCGCGCAAGCCATCGCCTTCGCCGCGAAAATGCTCCTCCGTCATCTCACAATTCTCCACCCGGTCGGCGCGAAAATTGCGGATGGCCTGGCGCAGTTCGCACCAGGCGACCACGACGGCCGTGGCGGAATAGTAGATCAGTGCCAGGGGCCGGACGGTGCGCTCGCTGGCGCGGCCGAATTCGTCGCGGTAGTCGACCAGTAGTTTCTGTTCGTCGCGGATTGCCCGGCGCACCATGGCAAGGTCCAGCCCGGAGGGCGGCGGCGCGATCGTGCCCCAGGCATGCAGTGCGTTGGAGCGCAGTGTCTGGCGCAGCGGCGGCGGCATGGCGCCGGCGATCTTCTGGTTGACGCGCTTGGCCGCCTCTTTCAATTCTTCGTCGCCGGTGCGCTCCAGAAGGGCAAGCGCCAGCACGATCGCCTCCGTCTCCTCGATCGAAAACATCAGCGGCGGCAGGTCGAAGCCGGGGCGCAGGATATAGCCGATGCCGCGCCCGCCCTCGATCGGCACCCGCATCGCCTGTAGCGCTGCGATATCCCGGTAGATCGAGCGGACGGTCACTTCGAGGTTTTCGGCGATTTGCGCCGCCGTCACCGGCCGTGTCGCCAGCCGCAGGATCTGGATGATCTCGAACAGTCGGGACGCCTTGCGCATGGGCCACCTTTTCGTCATCAAGCCAAACGCTCCTGACAGAACCCTGTCAGTTGGGTGAGGATATAGCACATAGGCAAGCGCTTGAAAAACAAGCGTTGTGCCTATGGCAATCACCTTCTCGATAAACGGACAACTGACATGACATACGCGGAAAACCTCTGGCTGTTCTTCACCCTCCTTTTCGGCATCATCATCGTGCCCGGCATGGACATGGTCTTCGTCATGGCCAATGCGCTGACCGGCGGCCGGGCGTCGGGATTGACGGCAACGGCCGGCATCATGGCGGGCGGTGTCTTCCACACGCTTTATGCAGCACTCGGCGTCGGCTTCCTGCTGCACCTGGTGCCGGAACTGTTCAACGTGCTGCTGCTTGCGGGTGCTGCCTATATCGCCTGGATCGGCCTGTCGCTCGCCCGCAGCAGCATTGCCATCGCCTCGGTCGAACCGGGCGCCCGGCTGTCGCTCTGGACAAGTTTTAGGCGCGGCGCCTTGACCAGCATTCTCAATCCGAAGGCCTATCTGTTCATGCTCGCCGTCTACCCGCAGTTTCTAAAGCCTCAGTTCGGGCCTCTGTGGTCGCAGGTGCTGATCATGGCGATCATGATCTCGGCGACCCAGCTTGCCGTCTATGGCGGCCTGGCGCTCGCCGCCGGCCGCAGCCGCGACGTCATTACTGCCAGCCCGCGTGCAACCGCGATCATCGGCAAGACAGTCGGCGTGGTGCTCATCGCCGTTGCGGCGCTGACGGCCTGGCAGGGATGGGTCTCTCTGGCTTGACTGTCGTTAACTTGAGAAAAATACTCCCGTTAAATCAGGCCATTGCAGCAGGTCGTGATAAACTCGATCTCAAAAAAAAGTTACTTCCTTCGTGATCGCAAAATGCAATCATGCCGGCGCATTGAGGCCGCGTCAAAATCCGCCGCGGCTTCGTCGAACCGGGAGAACTTCATGAAACTGAGAACGGTGTTTATTGCGATTGCCATTGCCAGCTGCGGAATGACCGCGGTCATGGCGGCCGGAGAGCCGCAGGAAGTCCGCCAGGGGTTGATGAAGGGGGTCGGCCAATCGATGGGTGCGCTTGTTGCGATAGCCAAGGGTGAAAAACCCTATGACGGCGCTGTGGTCACGGCATCGCTTGAGACGATCAGCAAAAACGTCAAAGCCTTTCCCGATCAGTTCCCGGCCGGTTCTGAAACCGGAATGGAATCGGAAGCCAGCCCGAAAATCTGGGAAAACATGGACGACTTCAAGGCCAAGGCCGCCAAGCTCGGCGCCGATGCGGATGCGACGCTCGCCCAGCTCCCAGCGGATCAGGCTGCCGTCGGCGCGGCGCTCGGGATCATCGGCAAGAATTGCGGTGCCTGT
This sequence comes from Pararhizobium sp. P1_E7, assembly GCF_056405855.1. Classification (NCBI taxonomy): domain Bacteria; kingdom Pseudomonadati; phylum Pseudomonadota; class Alphaproteobacteria; order Hyphomicrobiales; family Rhizobiaceae; genus Pararhizobium; species Pararhizobium sp. P1_E7. The sequence continues at coordinate 215,454 of NZ_JBFUBH010000006.1, forward strand.
CACGAGGCCTATCGCATCAAGAAATGAAGCGGCGGGCCTTGCCTCCCAAGCAGTGATTTTTTGGCGCGCCCATCGTGGCGCGCCAAATGTGTTTTCCGGACGACAGAAGGAGTAGGCGATGGGCGCGCGGGTTCGAAAACTGGTATCGGCTGTGGTCTTCCTCGGCGTAGTGGCCGGTGGGGCCGCCTGGTTCCTGACCATGCCCGATCCGTGGCCTGCAGCGCATTTCGAGGGGTTGGGCGAGCCGGACATTGCCAATGGCGAACAGGTGTTCTGGGCGGGCGGCTGCACCAGCTGTCATGCGGCACCGAAATCCGAAGGCGACGCCAGGCTGATCCTCGCCGGGGGACTACCGCTGAAAAGCCCGTTCGGTACGTTTCATGTGCCCAATATCTCGCCGGATGAGGCGGCCGGCCTCGGCAGCTGGACGCTCGCCGAATTCGGCAATGCGATGACGCGCGGCGTCGGCAAACAGGGCGAGCATCTCTATCCGTCCTTCCCTTACGGCTCCTACGCCCGGCTGACGCCGAAAGATATCAACGACCTCTGGGGCTTCCTCAAAACCCTGCCGAAGAGCGCCAATGTCGCACCGCCGCACGACCTGCCGTTTCCGTTCAATATCCGCATGGCGCTCGGCGGCTGGAAGCTCTTGTTCTTCACCGATAAGCCGCGTGTGACGGTCGACACGGCAAATCCACAGATCGCCCGCGGCCAGTACCTCGTCGAAGGTCCCGGCCATTGCGGCGAATGCCACACGCCGCGCAATGCGCTGGGCGGCTTCGAGGCGGCAGAGTGGCTGGCCGGAGCCCCCAATCCGGAAGGCCGGGGCCGCATCCCCAACATCACGCCGGGTTCGAAAAGTATCGGCTCCTGGAGCGGGAGCGACATCGTCGATTACCTCGAAACCGGCTTCACCCCCGAATTCGATTCTGTTGGCGGCTCGATGGTCGAGGTCCAGAAGAACATGGCAAAGCTTACGGCACCTGACCGCGAGGCGATCGCGGCCTATCTGAAGGCGGTTCCGGCGATCGAATAGGCTTGGCGTCTCGCAAAGCGGGCTCGAACAAAGAACGAAGAGGCATTCGTTAGGTCAGGCTGCATCGTTGCGGTCGATCTCGTGCAGGGCGGCGAGCGCGATGAACCCGGATCGCGTCAATCCCTTGGCTTCTGCGAACTGGTCAATCTGCCGAAGAACATCTTCCGGCAGGGTCACGTTCACCCGTACTGCTTTCTTGGTTTCCATCTTGACGCCGACGAGAATGGCAACGCCGTTTCTGTTGTCCGGCTCGGCCATGACAGCCTCAAGGCTGGAGGGCTCCGCAATGGGAAGTCCGTCCTCGACGAGGCCTTCAAGATGAAGGGTCAGCGCCTCCGTCGCCATGCGCCGGGCGTCGTCAAGATCGGTTCCCGCGGAAATCACGCCAGGAAAATCGGGGAAGGATACGCCGTAGTCGCTGTTGGTATCCTTGTGGATCAGTCCGATATAGTTGCGCATGGAGCTACCTCAGTTTCAATCCGGCCTGCTTTTCGATGCTTTTCAGTGTCCCTGCCGGACAGCCAAGGCGCGTTCCTTCGAACGCGCCCATCGCCATAATGCTGCTGCCTTAAAATTCGCCCGCCCTCAGGCGAGCGTCTGCAGATAGCGCATGCCGGTTACCGGACCGGGCGTGAAGTTTTCCGATTCGTAGAAGCGGTGCGCCTGGAAATTGCCGGTGGCGGCGCTGACGGACAGATAGGTGGCGCCGGCCATGCGGGCCTGTTCGCGGGCCTTTGCCACCAGATGCCGGCCGATGCCGGTGCCGCGTTGGGCTGGGCGGACGTAGAGATGATGCAGCTCCATGCCGCGCGCACCCTGCTGGGCGCGGTAGAGCGGCACGAGGATTGCGTAGCCGATCAACTCGCCTGCGGCCTCGGCCACCAGCGCGGTGATCCAGGGCATGCGGCCGAACAGGTCGCGCTCGAGGTTTTCCGGGGTGACGGCGGCGGCGTCGCCATGATGGGCGGCAAGCTCGCCAATTAGTTGCCGCAGGGCAGGCAGATCGCGCTGCTTGGCGGTGCGGATGGTGACCATGGGGGCGCGTGTGGCCGGATGGAGAAGTGTTGTCGGGGTGGCGGTCTGCAGCATTTTCAGGCTCCTTATGGCTTTCGCGCCATCAGGTGCCATCCAAAAACAAAAGCCGCCTGATGGCGGCTTGTTGAACGAGATCAGACAGCCGCACCTATGGGAGCAGCGTAAAATACCAACGGGCGATGTTCGCGGTTCTGATCATGGCGGGCAATGTCTCCTTTTCTTGAAATTTGTCAACGGGAAATCGCAATGCCCGTTAATTTTTGCGGCCGAAACAAGATCCCGCACCGCCTCCTTTCCGGCCAAGACCGGCCACATTCGCTGTCTACGCATTGTCTTAGGCGGCAGTGCACCCGATTGAGCGATGGCTAATATTGGCTATCATTATCAATGGTTTGGTGTCGCCCCCACCGTTCACAGAGGGAGAACTCATCCTATGCCGCTCACACTCAATCGCAGGCATTTCATCATCGGCTCAGGCCTGCTTCTGCCCGCCATCGGTCTGGCACCGAAAATGGCCTTTGCTGCCGGCAAGGATATCGAAAAACAGCTCGCCGCGCTGGAAAAGCGCACCGGCGGCCGCCTTGGCGTTTTCGTCCTCGATACGAAGACGAAGGTGTCCTTCAGTCACAGGCAGGATGAACGCTTTGCCATGTGCTCGACCTTCAAGGCGCTGGCGGCGGCCTTTGCGCTGGCGCGGGTCGACAAGGGCGAGGAAAAGCTCGACCGGCGTATCCCTGTCTCGGGGAAGGACCTGCTTTCCCATTCGCCAATCGCCCAGAAGCACGCCGGAGGCGACATGACGGTGCGCGAACTCTGCGATGCCGCCGTCACCTATAGCGACAATGCCGCCGCCAACCTGCTTCTGGCGAGTTTCGGCGGCCCGAAGGGGCTGACCGCCTGGCTGGGCTCGATCGGCGATGGGACAACCCGCCTCGACCGGACGGAACCGGAACTCAACGAGGCGAAAATCGGCGATCCGCGCGATACGACGACGCCGATTGCGATGACTGAGACGCTCGGCAAACTGCTGCTTGAGGATGTGCTGTCGCCATCGTCGCGAGATCAGTTCGCCGCATGGCTTGTCGCCAACACGACCGGCGGCCGGCGTTTGAGGGCAGGGCTTCCGGAAGGTTGGACGATCGGCGAAAAGACCGGCACCAGCGGCAGGGGAGAAGCCGGAGATATCGGTTTCATGCGGCCGCGCGAAGGCCATACGATCCTGGCATCCGTCTATATTGCCGAGGGCAAGAAGCCGGCGAAGGAACTGGAGCCGGTGTTCGCCGAAGTCGGAAAGCTGATTGCGGCAATGGTTTGACGCTTGCGCGTCATGACACAGTCCACGGCAATCGCCCCTCATCCGGCCCGGCGGGCACCTCCCTGTCTTGTCGGAAAGAAGGAACCAGCAGCAAACTCCATGGTCCCCGCCCCACAGGCGGGGAGGGTGGGGGGCAACCCACGCAGGGCACGTCGCGTCGTGTATGGAAGCGTCACGAATAACGCGCGGCGCTGGAGACTGTCGTGTTGCGCAACGGGCATTGCGGGCGGCCGGCGGGCCACCCCGCCGGCTTTTCCCGCTTTGTCACCGCCTACTTCGCCAGCGTGTACGCGATCACATAATCGCCCGGCTTGGTGCCGACCGAGCCGTGGCCGCCGGCGACGATCAGGACATACTGGGTGCCGTCGCCGGTGGCGTAGCTCATCGGCGTCGACTGGCCGCCGGCGGGCAGGCGGCCTTCCCACAGCACCTTGCCGGTGGTGAGGTCGTAAGCGCGGATATAGTTGTCGACAGCCGCGCCGAGGAAGGCGACGCCGCCCTTGGTGATCATCGGGCCGCCGATGCCGGGCACACCGACCTTGAAGGGCAGGGGCAGCGGCGTCATGTCACGCACGGTGCCGTTCCTGTGCTTGTAGGCGATCTGACCGCTCTTTAAGTCCGCACCGGCGACATAGCCCCATGGCGGCGCCTGGCAGGGAATGCCGAGCGGCCCGAGGAAGGGACCCATGAAGACGCCGTAGGGTGCGCCCTCATTGCGGTTGAGGCCCTGTTCTGACCCTTTTTCGCCCTGCCCCTTGGGCGGAATTTGGTCGCGCGGAACGAGCCTTGAGGTAAAGGCCAGATAAGTCGGCATGCCGAACATCACCTGGCGCTCCGGATCGACGGCGACCGAGCCCCAGTTGAACGTGCCGAAATTGCCGGGATAGATCAGGCTGCCTTCAAGCGATGGCGGCGTATAGCGGCCCTCGTATTTCAGCCGCTTGAAGTCGATCCGGCAGGCCAGCTGGTCGAACATCGTCACGCCCCACATGTTCTTGTCCGTCAAGGGTGGCGGCGAGAAAGTGAGGTCGGAAATCGGCTGGGTCGGCGCGGTGAAATCTTCCGCGATGGCGCCGGTCGGCGCGGGGATTTCCTTGACCGGGATGATCGGTTCGCCGGTGCGCCGGTCAAGCACGTAGAGATCGCCCTGCTTGGTCGGGCCGACGAGGGCCGGAACCGGCTGGCCGTCCTTGCCGGTGATGTCGAGCAGCACCGGCTGGGCGGGAACGTCCATGTCCCAGAGATCGTGATGCACGGTCTGGCGCGCCCAGCGCACCGCGCCGCTGGCGATGTCGAGCGCCACGATCGACGAGGAGTATTTCTCGACATGTTCGCTGCGGCCCATGCCGAGCTGGTCGGGCACCTGGTTGCCGAGCGGGATATAGACGAGGTTTAGCTTGTCGTCATAGCTGAAGACCGACCAGCTGTTGGGCGAATTGGTCGTGTAGGTCTGGCCCTGCGGCAGCGGCGCCGTCACGTCCGGATTGCCACTGTCCCAATTCCAGATCAACGCGCCGGTGTTGACGTCGAAGGCGCGGATGACACCCGACTGTTCCTGCGTCGAATAATTGTCGTTGACGGCACCGCCGACGATGATCTTGCCGGCGGTGATCACCGGCGGCGAGGTCGAGTAGTAATAGCCGGCGGGATTGTATTTCATGCCCGTTTCAAGATGCAGTGTGCCCTTGTCGGCAAAGGTTTCGCAGACCTTTCCGTTGGCGGCGTCGAGCGCAATCAGCCGCGCATCGGTGGTGGGCAGATAGACCCGCTCGGCGCAGGGGCTGCCTGCGGCGGCGGCGGGATCGGCATAATAGGTGACACCGCGGCAGGTCTGGTGCTGCCGGTCCGGGTTCATGCCGGAATTGGCGTCGAATTTCCATTTTTCCTTGCCGGTTGCCGCATCGAGCGCGATGGCGAGGTTATGCGGGGTACAAACGTAGAGCGTGTCTTTGATCTTGAGCGGCGTCACCTGATAGGTGGTTTCGCCGATGTCGTCCGGTCGTTTCACGTCGCCGGTCTGGTATTGCCAGGCCACCTGCAGCTTGCCGACATTGTCCGGCGTGATCTGGGCCAGCGGCGAATAGCGCTGGCCATAGGGCGTGCGGCCGTACTGGTGCCATTCGCCTTCGGGCACGTTGCCGCCGAGATCAACTGCGGCGGTCGTTTTGCCAACCGGAAGCTCGCCGGCAAGATCGAGCGGGTCCTGCGTCATCGAATATCCGGCAACGGCAATTGCGGCTAAAACAGCGATACCAAGCGGCAGGGCGCTGGCGTTGTAGACCTCGCCCGTCGGGCTGGCAAAGCCGAGACCGCGGCGGATCGGCGGCAGAAGCAGCCAGAGGCCGAGCAGGATGATGACGCCGCCACGGGGGCCGAGCTGCCACCAGTCGAAGCCGACCTCCCAGATCGCCCAGCCGAGCGTGCCGAGAATGAGCAGCGCATAGATTGTCAACGCCGCACCACGGCGCGCAAACAAAAGGAATGCAGTGATGAGAAAGCCAAGACCGGCAATGGCATAGTACCAGCTGCCGCCGAGCATGATGAGCCAGAGCCCGCCGCCGCCGAGCACAAGCCCGATCAACGCGAAGACGATGCCCGTCAAGAAAATCAGCATGAATATCTCCCGTTATGGAAAGCGCGCGCCGCGCTTCGTCCAGCTACGGCGGGGCATTTGGGTCCAACCCCTCAGGGAAAGGCATTCCGGTCTTAAGGCTGGCCATCGCGCCGGATGGTTCTGCGCGCGGTGATCCTGTGTCGGGTGCGCGGCGAGGGTTCAATCTCCGCGCGTATCCTCACCGAACATACCGCGCCGCCGCTGCCTTTCAATGGCCACATTTCGGTACAGCTGGCCAAAACTGCATATGGCTGAAAAGGGTTGAGGGGGGGCCGGGCTGCAGGATTTTCGGGAATAGCCCCTCTGTCCCTTCGTGACATCTCCCTTGAGGCGGAGATGTCAGGAAGGGCGGAGGGGGGATATTCCCGATGCTGTCATGACGCGCTGATTAAGACTCAGCTGCTCCTGCTCACGTCCCGCAGAACGTTCGCAACACTTCCTCCGCCGGTGCCGGGGGCGCGGCATAGGCTGCAAAGGCCGGCTGCTCTTCATAGGGCTTTGCCAGAACGTCGTTCAAGGCCTCGAACAACGAGAAATCGCCGCCGTCTTCGGCCGCACGGATCGCCTGTTCTATGCGGTGGTTGCGCGGGATGAAGGCGGGATTGACGGCGCGCATCGCAGCCGCCGTCTGCATGTCGGACAAGGTTTCGCGGCCGGTCCGTTCCCGCCAGGCGAGAAGCCAGGCATCAATATCGGCAGTGTTGCCGAACAGTTCGCGCAGCGGGCCGTCGTTGGCGCTGCTTTCGGCTGCATCGCACAGCCTGCGGAACGTCAGGGTGAAATCGGCTTCATTGCGGTGCATGGCGCTCAACAGCCCCTGCACGAGATCGAGGTCGCCGTCCTCTTCCGCGTAAAGACCGATCTTTTCCTTCATACCGGCAAGCCAGTGGTTCTGAAACCGCGGCCCATAACCGGCAATCGCATCATTGGCGAGATTGACCGCCTCGGAGGGGTCCGGATCGAGGAGCGGCAGCAGCGTTTCGGCTAGCCGCGCCATGTTCCACCGGCCAATCGCCGGCTGGCTGGCATAGGCATAACGGCCGCCCTGGTCGATCGAGGAAAACACCTTGGCCGGATCATAGGCGTCGAGAAAGGCGCAGGGGCCGAAATCGATGGTTTCGCCGGACACCGCGCAATTGTCGGTGTTCATCACGCCGTGGATAAAGCCGACGCAAAGCCAGCGGGCAATCAGGAAAGCCTGCCGCTCGATCGCGGCCTCCAGCAGCGCCAGGTAGGGGCGTTCGCTGCCCTTGAGTTCGGGATAATGCCGGTCGATGACATGATCCGCCAGCACCTTCACCCCGTCCGTATCTCCACGCGCCGCCAGGAACTGGAACGTACCGACGCGGATATGGCTTGCCGCCACGCGCGTGATGACGCCGCCGGGCAAAACCCGCTCGCGGTAGACCGGCTCGCCGGTGACGACCGCTGCCAAGGCCCGCGTTGTCGGAATACCGAGCGCAAACATCGCCTCGCTGACGATATATTCGCGCAAAACCGGGCCAAGCGCTGCGCGCCCGTCGCCGCGCCGCGAATAGGGCGTCTTGCCGGCACCCTTCAGCTGGATATCGCGGCGGACACCGTCCTTGCCGATGACTTCGCCAAGCAGGATTGCCCGCCCGTCGCCAAGCAAGGGCACGAACTGGCCGAACTGATGCCCGGCATAGGCCATGCCCAGCGGCTCGGCCCCTTCAGGGATCACATTGCCGGAAAAGATCGCAGCCCCGTCCCGCTCCAGAACATCGGCATTAAGACCAAGTTCCGCCGCCAGCGGCCGGTTGAACTTGATCAGCCACGGCTCGGAAACCGGCGTCGGATTGGCGGCGGCGTGGAAATGCGCCGGTAGCCGGGCATAGCTGTTATCGAAGGGGATCGGCGCAACGGCGATGCGCGCCTCTGGTCTCGGTTGGACGTGGTCCATGATGTCCTGATCTCCACCGGATGCGGTATCGGTTTGCGGATTGCGCATAATAGCGCATCCGCAAACCATCGGTGAAGCGGATATCGTGCGTGGCGGCCTGCGTTGCAAGTCCGGCTTTTTCGCCACACACCCGCACCGGGATCAGAGGCCGGTGCACACTCAATCCCGTCGAACTCCAACCGTCGTTCGCTATTGCACGAGGCGGATAGCACCGGGATTGTTGATTTTCGTGTTCGCCAGCTCCGGATCGCAATTCATCTTGAAAAAGCTGTTTCCGGTCAGGGTGATCTCTTGCGCAACCAGGCGAATGCATTCGCCGCCCGTGGCGCCGTTCCCGGAATACTGGATTTCTTGCGTATCCGGCATGTAGACAATCCCGGTCAGCGAGGATGAACTGTTGCCGTTGATCACGGCTGGTTCGGTGTCCCCATGCGCCGCCACGATCGAAAATCCGGCCCAGTTTCCCGAAAGGGATGGCGAGATGTGAAACGTTGCGCCGCCATGAATCACCAGATTGGCATGGTTGAGCAGGAAAAACGTCACGCCCTGGCCGGTCACCACCGATTGGCTGGTCAGACTCAGAGAGCCGCCATCGATGATGTATGAGCCCGGCTCCAGCTTGATTGCGCCCTTCAGTTCGAGGCTGCCATAGGTCCCTGGCTTCAAGGTGACGACATAACCGGCATTGTTGCCGTTCTGTGTCTTGCCCGTTCCATTGCAATTTCCGTTGCCGCCGCCGCCGCCGACGAAATTTTGGCCGCAGCCTGCAAGGCTGATCCATGTGCCGGCAACCGGCAGCTTCTTGCTCCTGAACGGATCTGCAACCTGCGGGGCTTTTTCAAGCGGTGTCCCGCAGGCCAGATGCACTGCAGCGGGGTCAATCGAGATGCCGCCGGCAGCAAACAGACACTCAGCTTTCAGCCGGCCCGAGCCGCCGACATAGATCGCCTGCGCGTCGGTGGAATTCGCCGTGATGGTACAGCCGCTCATATCGATATCTGCGCTGCCGCTGACTTCGAATGCCCGGTATTTCGTCGGGTGCAGGGCCAGAATGCACGCCTCTATTCCAGGTACACGGGCTGCAACGGCGTGTTTGCTGATTGCGAAGGGAAGCCGCTCCAGGAACAATGGCTTGTAGTTGAAGGCATACCGCGCGGTTGCCGTATCTTCGAGCGCGCCGTGAACGAGCGTCATGCGGAAACCCGACAGGTTTTCACCGTCGGGAAGCGGCTCTGAATTTGCCGGAACGGCAAAATTGCCAAAGAAAAGCTGGCTCGCCTCCTTTGTCGTATCCTCTTCGCTGGAACCTTCCCCGTAGGATCTGACTGCCGAAAGAGCCGCGCTATCGAGCGCTCCCTGCATTTTCGTCGCTTCCAAATAGGCGCTTCCAAGGTCAAGCACCATGGCCGCGGCTCCAATGACAGGAACGAAAGCGATCGCAGTCAGAGTGGCGAAATTCCCTTTTTCGTCACCAAGAAAATTACGGATATACGCCTTTAATGGCCGCCGCATAGCTATTCCCCCAAAGAACGACTGGCAACTAAAGGGGTATGTTATTTGTCTCTAATGTTGTAAGGATTAAACAATTCGTTAGGATTGTCTCAATCTGCAAACAGACCACTGCGTTATCCACAAGCATGCCACTGCATTGCTCCACGCCCGGGATAATTCAGTCGCCTGCGCCTTCCATCTGCGCCGCAAGTTCCGCCAGTTTCCGCACCGTGTTGAGATTGCGCGATGTGGCCTGTTTCAGCGCCGGCAGCTTCAGCTTTGAGCGGCCGGAGCCGTTCGGATAATGCACGTAGATTTCATGGCCTGCGGCATGCGCCTCTTCGCCATCCGGCGCGACCAGTTTGTCCAGCGCATCGGCAGGCGCTTTCTCCGGCAGGAAATTGACCATCAGGTAGTTTGGCTTGGCATCCGCAAAGGGATTGTTTTCAGCGATGGATTCCAGTTGCTTGCGGCTGCGGACCATCACGCCCGGCGCCTTGCCCATCACCTTGGCAAGCGCATCATCCAGAACCTTGCCGGCTTTTTCGGCGGAGAGTTGCGAACGAAACAAAACATTGCCGCTCTGGATATAGGTTCTCACGTCTTCGAAACCGGCTTTCTCGCAGAGCGCTTTCAGGTCGCTCATGGAGAGTTTGCCGGTCCCGCCGACATTGACGGCGCGAAGCAGGGCGATATGGACGGACATGCGGTCTCTCCCGGCACGATGCACAGGTGCGGGCCCCAGTATACGACAGGTTTGAGAATATCGCCTTGGGCGAACTCCCTCTTCTCCCCGCGAGGGAGAAGAGGGGCCAAGCCGCCTTACATCTTTCCCGCCACCTTGATCGCAAACGCGTATTCGAACGCGATTTCCTCCAGCCGCTGGAAGCGGCCGGATGCCCCGCCATGGCCGGCGTCCATGTTGGTCTTCATCAGGATCGCTTCGGAGCCAGTGGTCTTTTCACGCAGCTTGGCGACCCATTTGGCCGGTTCCCAATAGGTGACGCGCGGGTCGGTCAGACCGCCGAGCGCCAGGATCGCCGGGTAGGGCTTTGCCGAGACGTTGTCGTATGGCGAATAGGCGGCCATGCGCTCATAGGCTTCCTTGGATGCAATCGGGTTGCCCCATTCCGGCCATTCCGGCGGCGTCAGCGGCAGGGTGTCGTCGAGCATGGTGTTCAACACATCGACGAAGGGGACGGCGGCGATGACTCCCTTGAATTTTTCCGGCGCCATGTTGGCGATCGCCCCCATCAGCATGCCGCCGGCCGATCCGCCCTCGGCGATGATGTTTGCGTAAGACGTGAACTTCTGTTGATTCAGATAGTCGGCTGCCGCGATGAAGTCCTTGAAGGTGTTGGTCTTCTTCTCCATCCTGCCGTCTTCGTACCACTGGAATCCCTTGTCCTTGCCGCCGCGGATATGGGCTATGGCATAGACAAAGCCGCGGTCGGCCAATGACAGGCAATTGGTGTTGAACGAGGCCGGTATGGCAATGCCGTAGGCGCCGTAGCCGTAAAGCAGGCAGGGTGCCGAGCCGTCGAGCGGGGTGTCCTTGCGGTAGAGCAGGGTGACCGGAACCTCGGCGCCGTCCCAGGCAGGCGCCATGACGCGGCGGGTGACGTAGTCGTCGGGATTGTGGCCGGACGGCACATCCTGCGTCTTCAGGAGCGTGCGCTCACGCGTCGCCATATTGTAGTCGAAGAGCTGGCTCGGGGTCGTCATCGAGGAATAGGAGAAGCGGATGACGTCGGTATCGTATTCGCCGGCCCCCGACAGTCCGAGCGAATAGGCTTCCTCGGCAAAGGCGATCGAATGTTCCTCGCCGGTACGGCGATCGCGGATCTTGATCTGCGGCAGGCCGTTTTCCCGCTCCAGCCAGACGAGATGGCGGGCAAAGGCCATGTGGCTGATGATCAGCCGGCACGGCGTGTGCGGCACGACGTCGGTCCAGTTTTGCCTCGACGGTTTGTCAACCGGCGTCTGCATGATCTTGAAATCCTTGGCGCCGTCGGCGTTGGTCAGGATGTAGAAGACATTACCGCCCTCGGTCAGCGAATATTCAAGCCCGGTTTCGCGTGCGGCGACCAGCTGCGGCTTGCCGGTCAGATCGGAGGTCGGCAGCAGCCAGTATTCGCTGGTCTCGTGGTCATGAATGTCGATGTAGATGAAGTCGTCGAGCATCGAGCCGCCGACGCCCATGAAGAAGCCCGGATCCTCTTCCTCGTAGACCAGCCGGTCGTCACTCTGCGGCGTGCCGACGATGTGGTGGAAGATTTTCGACGGCCGATGGTTGTCGTCGAGCACGGTGTAGAAGAAGCTCCGGCCGTCCGGCGCCCAGGCGCCGCCGCCGCCGGTATTCTCGATGACGTCGGCCAGATCCTCGCCCGTCGCAAGATCGCGGACGCGCAAGGTGTAGTATTCCGAGCCCTTGTCGTCATAACCCCACAGGCCGCGGCTGTGGTCGGTCGAGTGGTCGATGCCCGCGAGGCGGAAATAGGCCTTGCCGTCGCCTTCCTTGTCGCCGTCAAGAAGGACGGTGCGTGCCCCCCCATCGCGGGGAATGCGGAAATAACGCGGCTGCTCGCCGCCGGTGACGAAAAAGGTGCCATAGGCAAATGGCCCGTCCTTCATCGGCACGGAGCTGTCATCTTCCTTGATGCGCCCCTTCATTTCCGCAAACAGCGTCTTCTGCAGCGCCTCGGTGTCAGACATCGCCGCCTTCATATAGGCGTTCTCGGCTTCCAGGTGGGTGCGGATTTCAGGATCGAGGATCGAAGGATCCTTGAACATTGCCTGCCAGTTGACGGCGCGCAGCCAGGCATAGTCGTCCGTCCGGGCAATGCCGTGACGGATGTCCGTCACTGGCTTCTTCAAAGCGACGGGAGCGGCGGGCAGATTCTTGAAAATGGACAAGGATGTCTCCGGGAAAATGCGATGGGTGTCCATCGGAGATAGAGGCCGGATGCGAAAGGTTCAAGCTGAAAGTCGTTTGCCGGCTGTGGCCATGCGGCGGCTTCAAGCGGCGGCGATCGATTCCAGCGCTGCAGTTCCGCCAGCTCAGACCCTGCTTGCCCGCTTCAAGCTGAAAGAGACAAGCCGTTCAAGGCAGACACAGCCATCGCAGCAGCCCACCCGCCAAGCGGGCCTGAGCAACTGACCGGCAAGACGGCAAGATACAAGAAGGCAAGGCGAGGGTGTCCATGTTCTCTCCATGTGCATTAGTTGGCTCTAAAAGATGGACGAGACTGTCTCCACACCGTAGAATGAAACCTTGCAATAGATGCAGGGCTCGGGGCGGGAGCGCACAGATGCCTATTTTCATGGACCGGCATGACCTGACGGGAACCACGGCCGCAGACGTTGCCGAGGCACATAGCAAGGATCTTGAGATTCAGGACCAGTACGGCGTCAAGTTTCTGACCTACTGGTTCGACGAGCGGCGTGGAACCACATTTTGCCTCGTGGACGCGCCGGACGCTGAAACGGCCCAATGCGTGCACCGCCAGGCGCATGGCTTTGTCGCCGGCGAGGTCGTCGAAGTTGCCCTGTCGGCGGTCGAGGCGTTTCTTGGCCGGATATACGACCCGGAGCCTGCGCCGGGACAATCCCCAGCCGAAATGGATTCCGGCCACCGGGCTATCCTGTTCACCGATATCGTCGGCTCAACCGCGATGACGGCGCGTCTTGGCGATCGGATGGCAACCGAACTGGTCAGGGCGCACGACGCCGTGGTGCACAGATGCCTCGAACAGTTTTCCGGCCGGGAGGTGAAGCACACCGGTGACGGTGTCATGGCGACCTTCGCCTCGATAGCCGCAGCCGTCGATTGCGCCAGGGCGATCCAGAAGGAATTCGAACGTTACAATGAGGGCAATGCCGAACCGATTCATATCCGCATCGGACTGGATTGCGGCGAGCCCGTCGAGGACAGCAACGATCTGTTCGGCTCCACCGTGCAACTGGCGGCCCGCCTCTGCGATGCCGCCGCCAGCGATCAGATCCTGGTGTCGGAAAACATCTTTCGCGAGTACGGCACAGCCGATCTCTTCACGCAGGCAAAGCGCCGCCGGCTGAAGGGATTTTCGAAACCCATCCTGGCTTTCCGATGCGAATGGGCCAACGCCGGCGCGTAATACCAAGTCTCTATCATCGAGACTTGGTATAAGGCCACAAGCGGCGTGTGCCAGGGCCGGTGCCGGGGGTCAGACGAACCGTCATTGCCCCGCGGCGGTAAGAAACCGCCAGATTTCCCTGCAATCCGTCACCACCGTCCAGTTTTCCGTATAATCCCTGTCCAGTTGCAGGCGCCGGCAATATTGGCCGTCGGTACCGCTCACCAGCCGGTAGCCGATCAGGCCCGGGCGCGACTTGATGTAATATGACGTATTGGACCCATATCGCTCGATCTCCCGCATCGTCAACGGTGAGGGCCCGACGATGCTCATGTCGCCGCGCAGTACATTGAAGAGCTGCGGCAGCCCGTCCAGGCCCAGATGTTGAAGGACAGCGCCCAAGGGGGGAAGCGAGGCGTCCGGCTGATGCTTGCGCGTCCAGAGCGTTTCTGACGCCGCTGCCAGATGCTGGGTTGTCAGATATTGGGCAAAGTCCTCTCCTCCTCGGGGCGAAGAGGTCCGGAACTTCAAGCGTGCGAGGGATACGCCGTCATAGCCGATCTCGGTATGGCCGCAGAACACCGATCCTGTCGTCGATAATTTCACCAATGCTGCGATCATGAGAATAATGGGAGAGAATATCAGGATGATCGCAAGAGAAACAAGGATATCTATGAAGCGCTTGGTGAAGCCTCCAGTCGGTCTATACTGAAGATTGACAATATGTATGAGGGAATATTTGCCGTTTCTTGCCGCGGATGAAATCATGTTGAGCTCGAAGTGTTTTGGATTTTTCACAAGACCTGCCTTGCAGTCCAGGCAAAGTCCCCGGCAGGCAAGGCGCGGCGCCAACAAAAATCAAAGCCCTAGGCGGCCAGGTCTGCGCTAGGGACGTTTTTTACCGATGTAACATCCGTCATCACCTTCCTGTTCATCACAAAGAAGGCGAGGTTGGCAGGGCTGCGCAGGATAAAGGACGGATAATGCGATACCAGTTTCGTGAAGACCTTGGGATCCGGCAGGAACCGCTTCGCCGCCCCCCGCAGGAGCGCATAGACATAGGCGCCCTCATACAGTCGCTGCCTGAAGGCGATGGTTTCCACGTCCATGGAATAGATGCGGCTGTTGTTGCGCATGTAGTTGTACTGGATGGCAAGGCAGCCCTGGATGCTGATCGATTTCGGGCTTTCCCAGGAAACATTCGACCAATAAAGGTTTAAGCCTTCGCCGCAGCTGACATTCACCCGAGCGTCTACAGCCGTTGCATTGTCGATCGACAGCTCGATCCAGAAGATGTGATCTTCTCCGGCGCTTCTGAGCGAAGTGTTGAAGCGAAGATCCGGGTTTTTGCGGAAATTGTAGACGACCGTCGATGTCTGAGGCGGGCATTCGCGGATCATTGTCCGCGTCAGTTCACCGGCGCGAAAAACCGCGACCGGCTGCGAATATCCCGTCCCCCGGTTTTGGCTGAGCGCCTGCCATGTCTCGGGCAGGCACCGGAAATAGTCGCCGTAATGCTTGCTTCTTATGTGATTGCAAAAGAAGAAATCGCTGTTGCGCAGGCCCGACAGGGCCCTTTGGATGTGCAGCGGGGTCCAGATGTCGTCGGAGTCGAGGAATGAGACGAAATCGATCTCCTCGCCGGAAAGGCTGTTCAAGCCGGTGTTTCGCGCTCCGGCCGGGCCGGAATTGACCTGCGTGATGACGTTCAGCGAATGGCTGCTCTTGAACGAGAACCCTTCAAGCTCCTTGCTGGCTGCGTGCGGCGACGCGTCATCGACGATAACGACCTTCAGCGTAACGCCGGCAGGCAGCTGTTGCATCTCGACCGAGGCGAGCGCCCTGCGCAAAATTCCGTCTTCCGCCTGATAGAAAGGTATTATGACAGCGATATTGATCGTCATTTCAAACCCCGAATTATATGTACTATTAGACTCGCTACTGCTAGTTGTTTTGTATGTTTCAATATTACTACAGGTAATTAATCGGTATAAAACAAAAGTATTGTGCAGAATGCCTAAATTTCGAGCAAGAAACGCGTCATTTTTGTGACAAAATGATGAAATTTTGTCTTGGTAACCAAAATGTAACGCAGTTTTAAGCTTGTTATTCTGTGGATACACCAGTTGTTGTGGATGATCAATAGTAGTTGACGCGAATGTATCCGCGGTTACTTGACCTTTATTGGGGTGGAAAATCGGCGCAGGCCAAGAGGGCGGTTGAGGATAGGGATTGCCTTGCCGCGGCCTGCAATATCGAAGGACGCGGTGCGGCCGGCCGAGGCCGTTCCTTCAACCGCCGCAGCACCCCTTTTTGAAACCTGCCCTGCAGGGCGTCAGCCGACCAGCTTCAGGCCAATGCCCCAGGGGTCGATCAGGGAGACGGTATCGCCGTTGCGGGTCACCGGGATTTCCAGTTCATCAAGCTTGGCAACGGCGTTCTGCAGCTTGGCCGGATCGTTGAAATGGACCGTATAGTCCGACAGGCCGGTCATGTTGGCCTGGCGCTTGGGCGCGCCGCGCGAGTTCCAGATGTTGGCGCCGACATGATGGTGATACTTGCCCGAGGCAAAGAAGCTGGCACCGGGATAGGTGGCCATCAGGTTGAGGCCCAGCACGTCGCGGAAAAACGCGTTGGCCTGTGGAATGTCGGAAACCTGCAGATGGATATGGCCAATGGCCGTGCCGCTGGCCATGCCGTCCCACTTGTCCTTCGGGGCTTCGTCATAGAGCGCCTGCAGGTCGAGCGGCAGCGTCGCCATCTTCACCGTGCCGTCCTCTATAAAGGTCCACTCGCCGCGGGGCCGGTCGCGATAGACCTCGATGCCGTTGCCTTCCGGGTCGCCGAGATAGATGGCTTCCGAAACCAGGTGATCGGAGGCGCCCTGCAAAGGCACGTTGTTATGGGCGATATGCGCGAGCCAGCGGCCAAGCTCGGTGCGGTCAGGCACAAGGAAGGCGGTGTGGAACAGGCCCGGCGCATTCTGCGGCGCAATCGCCGCATTGCCTTGCGTTGTCAGCGTCAGCAACGGGCGGCCGGCAACGCCGAGCGTTTCGCCGCTTGCCGTCTTTTCGAGCAGCGTCAGCCCCATGATCGTCTGGTACCAGGAAGAGACCATCGGCAGGTCGCGCACGACAAGATGCGAATGATCGATATAGGCGGGCATGCGGATGGCGTGGTCTTCGGCGTGAACGGTCATGGGCGTGCTTCCTGCCTTGGCTGTGGTGACGGTGCCTCCGGTGACCAATGCCGTGGCCGAAAACTTCATGAACGTGCGTCTGTCGAAGCTGGCCATCGGTCCGGTCCCGTCTGATACTCTTCATGGACTATATGACGCGCGCGCGGCGTTCACGGAAGGTGCGGTATTGACGATGTACTGTTCTCAACCTGTTGACAATCGCCTGCGACCGTATGGCGGGTTGTGACTTTTCCATTCGCACACCTATATTGAATCTATCCGCGCAACACAGCGGATGACGGTCCGCAAGACAGGCCGTCATCCGCTGTGGCCGGCGCGGCGAACCCGAGGAGACAGTCATGTATTCGAGAATTATCGTTCCGATTGCCATGGACCAGCTGGAGCACGGCGAAAAGGTCCTGGAGCGCGCCAAGTCGCTGCTCGACGAGGGCGGCGAGATCATCCTGCTCAACGTCCTCGAAGATCTGAACGCCTATGCCCAGGGCTACATGATCGTCGATTTTCCGCTGGAAATGATGGAGGCCTCGCGCGGGCACGCCAGGAAGACGCTGATCGATCTCATGACAAAACATGGCATCAAGGGCCGCGTCGAAATCCGTATCGGCGGTGCAGCCGGCGTGATCAACGCCTATGCCGAAGAGGCGCAGGGCGACCTGGTCATCATCGCCTCGCACCGGCCGGGGCTGATCGATTATTTCATCGGCTCGACCGCCAGCCGCGTCGCCAGCCATTGCAAATGCGCGGTGCTGATCGACCGGTAGGCAGTGGGCAGGGACGCGGTTTGCTCCGTCTTCGCAGATAGTGGCGGCAGCCTTGCCGGACTGCCGCTCAGATCCTGTGCGCATGCCGCTCCAGGCGAGATGTCTGATTGTTGCAATTGTTGATCTTTCCCGCCCTGTTTCAGCCTTTAACCCTGTGTCAGATTGTTGCGGTTGCCGGGCGTGCCTGTTGACGGCAGACTGCGATGGCGGTTTGCGGGCGGGCAGGGGCCGTGACAAGAGGCCCGGCCGAAATCAGATACCGAAATGAAATACCGGAACGAAGCGTTGAGGGGCTACCGTGGAGATCAAGGGCATCAAGTGGAACTACGATCGTTCTGAGCTGATCGCCGATGGCGTCGTTCATGGCATCGGCCTTGCGTTTGCGCTGGTCGGCGTCACGGCGATGATCTTCTATGCCAGCGTCTGGAGCACCTCCGGACAATTGGCCGCCGCATGGATCTATGGCGGGGGGCTGGTTGCGACGCTGTCGATCTCCTTCCTCTACAATCTCTATCCGGTGTCGCAGACCAAATGGTTCCTGCGCCGTTTCGACCATTCGTCGATCTTCATCCTGATCGCCGCCACCTATACGCCCTTCCTGCAACGCGGCTGGGACGATCCCTACCTGTTCGGCATGCTGATCGGCATCTGGTCGATCGCCATCGTCGGCGTGCTGATCAAGTGCGTCTTTCCGGGCCGCTTTGATAAGGTGGCCATCCTGCTTTACCTCGCCATGGGCTGGAGCGGCGTCTTTGCTGCCGGTCCGCTTTTGTCGCAGCTGACGGAAACGACGCTGATCCTCATCCTGATCGGCGGCATTATCTATTCCTGCGGCGTGATCTTCCACGTCTGGGAAAAGCTGCGCTTCCAGAATGCCATCTGGCACGGCTTTGTCGTCACCGCCGCTGCGGTGCATTATTCCGCCGTTCTCACCTGCATCAGCAGCGCTTCGACCTGACGACAGATCGCGGCTTTGCAATCCTTGGGCCGTTCAACCAGCTGAAGCCGTGCAGCGAATTCAATGGGCCGTACCGTTCCTCTTCGGCAAGCGGGTTAAGGCAGGTTTTGATCGCAAACATTGATCCCGGCAATGGATGTCAATTTGGCGCCGCACCCGGTGCTGTCTTCGGCGCCTGATTGCATCCCGTTGCGGGGCGCAGCGTCCTGACCATGCGGCTGACAACTCCGTTATATGACTTGAGGGCTGCACGCGGATATTCCAGCTGGAAGTAGGCAGCACTGCCGTCACAAAGCGCCACGGCGCGCACATAGAGAATGTCGGCGCCCCGCGAACCGGAATAACTCGCCCAGCCTGGCGTTACCTTGTCGTAGGTTATCTCCCAGCCCTCCTGCCTGTCCCAGGTGATGCGTCGGCGGGCGTCGGTGGCGAAAGTGCCGTCCTCGACAGACGCGCCGAACAGCAAAAGTTTGGCGCCGCCGTCTTTTGAGCGGAAGGTTGCGCCATCGCCATTGTCGCTTTCCTGTGTCAGCATGAAGCCCGGCGGTACGTCGGCGCTGTAGTTGAAGCGTGGGTTGGAATAGCCGGTCCAGCCATCCGCCGCCAAAGCCGGACATGCTGTGAAAAGACCCGCAATCAGCAGCAGTGCAAATCTCAACGCTGTCTCCTTATGCGCAGCACAGGCGCGGCAAATCTCACCCATCGGGAACGATATCTGCCGCGTATTTATTCGCGGCGCATGCTGGTATTTACGGCGCGTGCCGGGCATGGCGAAGGCACCGTTCGGTCATTTGAAGCGCGATCCACCGCATAATTTTCCTTAAATCGGAATCGAATTGAGGGCAATTACGCAGCAAATTTAAAGTGCTACAGCGAGCTTAGCGCGTCATGAATGACGCGCGGCGCTGTAGCCTGCAGCTCATTCATGCTCAAACGACAGGGCGGCACCGTTGATGCTATAGCGCAGGCCGGCCGGTGGTGGGCCGTCGGGAAAGACATGGCCGAGATGCGCGCCGCAATCGGCGCAGCGGATTTCCGTGCGGGTCAGTCCATAGGAGGCATCCGGGTGACGCGTTACCGTATCGTCGCTCGCCGGTGCGAAAAAGCTCGGCCAGCCGGTGCCGGCTGCGAATTGGGCGTTTGAGCGAAAGAGCGGCCGGTTGCAGCAGATGCAGTAATAGGTGCCATGCCTGCCCGGTTCGAAATCCGGGCTTGAAAAGGCGCGCTCGGTGCCGCGCTGGCGGGTGATGCGATACTGGTCCGGGGTCAGTTGTGCCCGCCATTCCGCATCGGTCTTCATCACTTTCAAGGTGCTGGTGTCGCGCATCAATCCCTCCCTGATCTCACCGAAAACATAGGCGCCGCTCCGGTTCCGGCAACGGTGGCCGGCACCCCGGGCGATCAAATTCGAGATGATGCCAAGGATGCACCCACGGGATGGCTCAGACTGGCCTTTCGGTAGGCGCGGGCCGAAGAGCGAAGCTGTCCGACGGCGTCGAGGCCCTTGCAGGATGCTTTTGCATCGTGACTGCCGCCCCTCTCCTGGCCGGAAAACGAGGATCGAGCCGATCCTGTGGGTTTCCATCATTGATCCTTGGTATAGCAGCCTTGTGGCTGGTATTTTACCGTGAAGGCGGGCCGGGGGGGACTGTATATCTGCCGGCAACCTTGAGTTTGCCAACCGCTTGGCTTATCCCCAATGCATCCCTCGCGGCATTCGTCGCGGCATCCTGCTTTTCGTCACCTGCAACCCTGAAAGGCCCGCTGACCCGTGAATGTCGCAGACCTGACATTTCTGGCCCTCTGCCTTCCCTTTCTGGGTGCGCTCGCCGCACCCGCTCTGACACGGGTTCTCGGCCATAACGCAGCCTGGGTGCTGGCGCTCATTCCCGCCTTTGTCTTCCTGCATTTTCTCGGGTTTTCGGCCGAAATCGCCAGCGGTGGCGTCGTGACCGGCGGCTATCTCTGGGTGCCGTCCTTCAATGTCAGTTTCTCCTGGCTGCTTGACGGGCTGTCGCTGACCTTCCTGCTGTTGATCTCGGGCATCGGCGCGCTGATCGTGCTCTATTCCGGCGCTTATCTCAAAGGCCATCCGCATCAGGGGCGCTTCTTCTCGTTTCTCTTGATGTTCATGGGATCGATGCTCGGTCTGGTGGCCTCGGACAGTTTTCTGATGCTGTTCGTCTTCTGGGAACTGACCTCGATCACCTCGTTCCTCTTGATCGGCTTTGATCATCATCGCGAAGCCGCAAGGCGCGCGGCATTCCAGGCGCTTGTTGTCACCGGCGGCGGCGGGCTGTTGCTGCTCGCGGGGCTGATCGTCCTGTGGAACATCTCCGGCGTCACCCAGTTTTCGGCTCTCTCGCCGCTGGGTCCGGTGGTCAAGGCGAGCCCGCTCTATCTTGCAGCCCTCATCCTGGTGCTCGGCGGTGCCTTTACAAAATCGGCGCAGTTTCCGTTCCATTTCTGGCTGCCGAACGCCATGGAAGCGCCGACACCGGTCTCGGCGTACCTGCATTCGGCCACCATGGTGAAAGCCGGCGTCTACCTGTTGATGCGGCTCAATCCCGTGCTTGGCGGCACGCCGGAATGGCAGGTCATCCTGCCGGTGTTCGGCGCTGCGACGCTCATCGCCGGCGCGCTTCTGGCGGTGCGCCAGACCGACCTGAAGCTGATGCTTGCCTATACGACCATGTCGTCGCTCGGCCTTCTGGTCCTCCTGACCGGCTTTGGTGCGCCCCATGCCATCGAGGCGGCGGTGCTCTATCTCGTTGGGCATTCGCTGTTCAAGGGCGCGCTGTTCATGGTGGCAGGCATTATCGATCACGAGACCGGAACGCGCGACGTCACCCGGCTTGGCGGTCTGCGCTCTGCCATGCCGCTGACGTTTGCGATTGCGCTGGCCGCCGCCATCTCGATGGGCGGGCTGCCGCCGTCCTTCGGCTTTCTGGCGAAGGAGGAGGTCTATGCGGCTTTCTCATCCTTCAGTCTGCGCTCGATCGGCTTTGCCGCTTTTACCGTGATCGGCAATGCACTGATGTTCGCCGTTGCCTTTGCCGTGGCGCTGAAGCCGTTTATCGGACGGCCGGTGGCGACACCCAAGCACGCGCATGAGGCACCCGTCCTGCTCTGGCTCGGCCCGGCCGTGCTGGCGCTTTCCGGGTTTGCGGCCGCCGTGCTGCCGGGCCGTGTCCACGCGCTGATTTCCTCACCCATGGCATCGGCCATCGCCGGTGAACCGCGCAGCATCGACATATCGCTTGCGCCGCATATCGGCGTGCCGCTTGCCCTGTCGGTGCTGACCATTGTGTTCGGCGCCGGCTTCTATCTCGGTCTTGCCCGTCTGCGGGCGGCAGTTGCGGCGGTGCTCGAAGCTATCGGCTGGGGGCCGGATCGCGGTTTCGATCAGGCGATCCGTGGTCTCCTGCGCGCGGCCTTTGCCGTTACCCGGCGGCTGCAGAACGGCAGGCTCGACACCTATATGACAGTAACCTTCGTGTTGGTGGCCATCGTTCTTCTCCTGCCGCCGGTCCTGTTTGGCGAGCTGGCGCTGGCGCCGGTGTTTCCTGTCCTTCCGCTGCATGAACTGGTGATCATGATCATTGCGGTGATCGGCCTGTTTACCGTTGTCCTGGCCAAGAACCGGCTGACGGCGATCGTGTCGCTCGGCATTCAGGGATTTTCGGTCGCTGTCATCTTCCTGCTCTATGGCGCGCCGGATCTCGCCTTCACCCAGTTCATGATCGAAACGCTGGCCGTCGTCATCCTGGCGCTGGTGATGACACAGCTCAGGCTGTCGCAGTCCGATAAAAGGCCGTTGCGCCAGACGCTGCCGGACGCGGCGATTGCGCTTGCCTGCGGGTTGGGCGCGGGGCTGCTGCTCTTGAAAGTGACGCAAGCGCCGTTCAACACGGCACTGTCTGATTTCTTCGGCCAGTATTCCAAAACCATCGCCCATGGCGGCAATGTGGTGAATGTCATCATCGTCGATTTTCGCGGCACGGATACGCTCGGCGAGATTGCCGTGGTGATGATCGCAGGGCTTGCCATATTGTCGCTCATCCGCCTTAAGGCAGGCTCGATGCGCCGTATCGCCGACAATGATCCGGATCAAGAGGAGGGTGGCCGTTGAAATCGCTGATCTTGCGCACCATCGCTCCGGTCATCGTCAGCGTCATGGTGCTGTTTTCGATCTTCGTGCTCTTGCGCGGCCATAACGAGCCGGGCGGCGGTTTCATCGGCGGGCTGATCGCGGTTGCCGCTTTGTCGATCTATGGCATTGCCTTCGGCGTCGAGACGGTGCGGCGGGCAATCGTCTTTCATCCGCTGTCGATCGCCGGCGCCGGACTGCTGCTGGCAGCGCTGTCCGGCCTGTTGTCGATGGCCTTCCATGTGCCCTTCATGACCGGGCTGTGGGTCTATCCGGTGGTTCTGGGCGAAGAAATCCCGTTGTCGAGCGTCATGACGTTCGATATCGGCGTCTATCTGGTCGTTGTCGGCGCGGTCACATCCATTGCCCTGTCGCTCGAGGAAAGGGGGGAAGACTGATGGAACCTGTTTTCTGCGTCCTGACCGGCATCTTCCTGGCCGTCGCCGTTTATCTGCTCCTGTCGAAATCGATCATCCGCATGCTGCTCGGCGTCGCCATTCTCGGCAATGCGGTCAATCTGCTGATATTCACCAGCGGCCGCATCATGCGCGAGGTGCCGCCGGTGATCGGGGCAGGGCTCGACGTTCCCGCCGGCGCGACGGCCAATCCGCTGCCGCAGGCGCTGATCCTGACGGCAATCGTCATTTCCTTCTCGTTCTTTGCCTTCCTCTTGGTGCTCGCCTGGCGCGCCTATAGCGTTCTTGGAACAGACAACACCGATGCTATGCGCGTGGCCGAGCCGGACGGCGTAGAGCCGCCGCCGCTTGGATATTGACAGACATGGCTGTTTCCACTTCTCCCGCCGATCTCTCCGCAGCCCTGGTTCTTCAACCGGTGGCGGCGCTCGACTGGCTGGTGATCCTGCCCGCCGTCTGGTGCATCGCGATCGGCGCTCTCTTGATGATGATCCGCCACAAAGGCTGGCTGCATCCGCTGATCGCCGTGGCAGCGCTTGCCGTTCTCATCCTCTTCGATGCCGTGCTGCTCTGGCATGTGGCAGGATCCGGGCCTGTGACGATGGTCATGGGGCGCTGGCTGCCGCCCTTCGGCATCGCGTTCACGGCCGATCTTACCGGCGCCCTGTTTGCGTTGACGTCGGCGGTGGTGGCATTCGCCGGCGCCGTGGCGGCGATCGGCGACATCAATGCAAGCGGCCGGCGCTATGGCTTTTACCCGTTCCTGATGCTGCTGATGGCCGGCGTCAGCGGCGCCTTTCTCACCGGCGACATCTTCAATCTCTATGTCTGGTTCGAGGTTCTGCTGATCTCGTCGTTCGGACTGCTGGTGCTGGGTTCGGAGCGCGAGCAGATCGACGGGGCGGTCAAATACGGTTTTCTCAATCTCGTCGCGACAACGCTGTTCCTGATCACCACCGGCTACCTCTACGGAATTTTCGGCACCCTCAACATGGCCGACATTGCGCGCAAGGCGCCGGGGCTGCAGACGGCGGCACCGCTGGTAACGCTGACGGCACTCTACATCCTCGCCTTCTCGATGAAGGCTGCCGCGTTTCCGCTGAACTTCTGGCTGCCCGCCTCCTATCACACCCCGCGCATCGTCGTGTCGGCGCTGTTTGCCGGCCTGCTCACCAAGGTCGGGATCTATGGCCTGATCCGCATCTGCGCCATGCTGTTTCCGGCCGAGCGGGCGCTTTTGAGCCCGGTCCTTGCGTTTGCCGCGGTTCTGACGATGCTCACCGGCACGCTCGGCGCGCTGGCGCAGACCGATACGCGCCGCCTGCTTGGTTACCTCATCATCTCCGGCATCGGCGCCATGCTTGCCGGCCTTTCGCTTGGCGGCCCGGATGCGATCAGCGCGGTGATTTTCTATGCGCTTCATTCCATGCTGGTGATGACGGCGCTCTATCTGGCTGCCGGTGTTGCCGCCCGCCTTGGTGGCGGATTTTCGCTTGCCGGCGTCGGCGGGCTCTATCGCCATCACCTGCTGTTTGCGGCGCTGTCGCTGACGCTGTTCTTCGCCGTGTCCGGCCTGCCGCCGTTTTCCGGTTTCTGGCCGAAGGTCATGCTGGTCAAGGCTGCCATCGATGCCGGCGTTTCCTGGCTGGCGGGTATCCTGCTTTTGTCCGGCTTCCTGACCATGATCGCCACCGGCCGGGTGTTCTTGCTTGCCTATTGGCGCCCGGTGGACGCTGAGCCATCGGCGACACCGGAGCCGCTCGATACAACCGCCCTGTTGCCGCTCATGGTCCTGACGGCGCTCAGCATTGTCATCGGGTTGTTTCCCGAGCCCCTCATGAACCTTGTCCAGCAGGCCGCATCGGCGCTTGCCGAGCCGTCGGCCTATCTCAACTCCGTCTTCCCGGCGGGAGGTGCGCCATGACATTCCTTCTCGTCAATCTGCTGCTGACGCTGACCTGGACGGCCGTATCGGGCAGTTTCAGCGCGCATAATCTGCTGCTCGGCTTTGCCGTCGGAGCGCTGTCGCTATGGCTGGTGCGCGAACAGTTTTCCGCGGCGCGCCGCCGCATCCGTCCCGTCAAGCTTTTGCTGCTTGCCGCCCTGTTCTTCAAGGAACTGGCGCTCTCGGCCATCAAGGTGGCGGTCATGGTGCTGCGGCCGGATATGCGGCTGCGGCCGGGCATCTTTGCCTTCCCGCTGTCGCTGACCCGCGATTTCGAGATCACGCTGCTTGCCAATCTGATTACCCTGACGCCGGGCACGCTGTCGGTCGATGTCTCCGACGATCGCAAGACCCTTTATGTCCACGCGCTCGACTGCCACGATCCGGCGGCCGAAAAACGGGCAATTTCCATGGGCTTCGAACGCCGGATCCGGGAGGCCTTTCCGCTGTGAGTGCCTCCGAAATCCTGTCCTATTCGATATATTTCGCTGCTGCTGCCCTGTCGCTCGGCCTGCTTTTGACGGTGGTGCGGATTCTGCGCGGGCCGGCATTGCCCGACCGGGTGCTCGGTCTCGACATGCTGGTGGCGATTGCCATCGGCTTCATCGCCGTCATCGCCATCAAAAGCGGCTTCAATCTCTACATCGACATCGCCATTGCGCTGAGCCTTGTCGGCTTCCTTGCAACCGTCGCCTTTGCCCGTTTCATCCTGGCGCGCGGCCTTTCGACGGAAACGGAGAAGGGGCGCGAGGCAGGGCCAAAGCCCAAGCAGGACAAGTCCGGGCACGAGAAGTCCGGGCGCCGCAAACGCAAGGGAGCCCGGTAATGGCCGCCGACCTCGATATGATCACGGCGATTGCCGTCAGCGTGCTTTTGGTCGCAGGGTCTGTCTTTACCGTGCTGGCAGCGCTCGGGCTGCTGCGCTTTCCCGACCTTTATACCCGCATGCATGCCGCCTCGAAGGCAGGCACCGTCGGCTCCGGCCTGCTTCTTCTGGCCGCCGGCATTCATGCGGGCGAGACCGCCATCCTGTTGCGGGCGCTCGCCGGTTTTGCCTTCTTCGTTCTAACGGCGCCGGTTTCCGCCCATCTGCTCGCCAAGGCGGCGCATCAGGCAGGCTACAGGTTGACCAACCTCTCGGTCACCGACCAGTTGCCACAATCAAAGCAGAAATCAGCTGTGATCTAGAGCGCGACGCCTTTATTCGAACGTATTCTGCCGCAAAACATGCGGCCGCTCAGGCCGGATGATGCCGGCCTTTTGTTTTTCAGATGGGATAGCCTATTTCATTCAACAGGATGTGTACCGTCAAAGTTTGATCTGCTTGATTTAGGGAAATGTGTTGAAGGGCGAAAGTAGAATATCGGCGACTATCAGCCGAACGCCGCGTTCAAGAGGGCAACGTATCGTAATGTTTCCCCGGCCAAGGCGGTTGGTTTCACTTTCCAAGATGAATAGGCTAAATTTCGCATAAATTATTATTGGACTTTTGCTCGTTCGATGTTAATCGAGTAACGGCAAAGTGTCCACTTTCCATATTACTTCGGTAAGAAATTCCAGTTTGGGTTGTGAGTGTTGGTTGTTGCTTTGAGGCGTCTGGATGTCCCGATGCTTTGGTAACTGATTCCAATCCTTGTGAATTGGGAGTATTATGAGGTTTGTCGCTGTTTTCAGTTGTGGTCAGGGGTGACGTTCCTCTGGTGCGGCGGCAAACAGCGACTTTTTGGGCGCTTTCTCAGTACGGTTTAGCTGTGCCCGCGATAAACCCCTCGCGGCACATTTGAAGAATTCCGATAGGAGAAAGAAAGAATGACGGATCTATCGCTTGGCTCGGGCCACGATCTTCTGGTTGAACTCACCGCAGAGATCGTTGCTGCCTATGTCAGCAATCATGTTGTGCCGGTCACCGAACTGTCGTCGTTGATCGGCGACGTGCATGCCGCCTTGAACAATACCAGCAGCCCGGCTCCGGTCGCAGTCGTGGTCGAGAAGCCGAAGCCTGCCGTATCTGTGCGCAAGTCGGTTCAGGACGATCAGATCACCTGTTTGGAATGCGGTGGCACCTTCAAGTCGCTGAAGCGCCACCTGATGACGCATCATACGCTGTCGCCGGAAGAATATCGCGAGAAGTGGGACCTGCCGGCCGATTATCCGATGGTCGCTCCCGCCTATGCCGAAGCGCGCTCGCGCCTCGCCAAGGAAATGGGCCTCGGTCAGCGCCGCAAGCGCCGCACCAAGTAAGCCACACGCATATCAGCGATAAAACATCCAAGCCGGCCTGGCTCCCACAGGCCGGCTTTTTCATTTCCGCGGTCGATACGCAAAATGCAAGGACGAGGAAAATATACCTACATTTTTCTGTCGGAGTGCCGGAAAACATTGATAAAACAACGACAGGTTGTGGGTGGGCGCTTTCATTCATCCCCGCGACCGCACTAGGGTGTATGAATTAATTCCTATTACAAGGAGTAAGCCATGCACCTCAGCAATCCCCATCGGCCCTCGTCCCAGAAACAGTCCATGCCGGCCCTGAGGCCGCGCGGGGTGCCGGTCAAGCCTTCGGCAATACCGCCGGGATCTGGCAGCCTTGCCGATCCATGGGGCCCGGTTTTGTCCGTTGCCGCCCATCATAGATGCCGCCTCGTGCGTCAGGTGACGGCGGAGATGGTGATGCTGGTGGGAGAGCGCGTGCCGCTCAGGCGTGACCGCCGCCGCACCAGCTGCCATGTCCGGCAGATCTCCATGTATGTCTGCCACGTCGTTCTGCAGATTTCGCTGACCGATATCGGCTATTCCTTCGGGCGTGACCGCACGACCGTCAGCCATGCCTGCAATGTCGTCGAAGACCGGCGCGACGACCGGGCCTTCGACGATTTCATCGCCGCGCTGGAGCGCGTCGTCACCTGCTTCTTCGGTGCGCCGGGAGGACGTGACCATGCATGAGACACAAGCCAATAGCGCCCGCGCCACGCAAAAGGACATTGTCCGCTTCGTCCGCTATGTCGCCACCCATGCTCCAGTCCGGCTGACGCGGGGCGAGGCGGCGATGATGCTCGCCCGCAAGGTGGATGGCCGCAGTAAGGTGGATGGCCGGGGTGGAGACAACCCGTCACGCCCGGTCGCCTGCACGACGGTTGACATGGCGCGTTCCCTCGGACTGGTTATCGTTGAGGGTGACACCGTGCGGGCAACGGCGCAAGCCCCGGCTTTCCTGCGCCGCGCCCTTGTGGACCCGCAAGAGGCGTTCCTGGAGCAGCACCGCGAAATCCAAACCGCGACCATCGCCGTGGACGGCATCCGGCAAGTCGTCCGGGTCAATCAGCTGGAATCGCCGCTCGGTGCTGCCGCCCGTCTAAAGGAGAAATCCGGCCAGCCCCTGCTGCCGCCTGAGGCGATCGCGGCGGGCGAAAGGCTGCATGCCGATTTTACCCGCGCGCAATTGCAGCCACGGCTGACCATGGAATATGCGCCGCGGCTGTCAACGAAAACCAGGGGAGGTGCCGGCGGCACGGCCGATCTTTGCGATACGGCCCTTGCGGCGCGGCTTCGCGTCGGCAGGGCGATGGAGGCGATCGGACCGGAACTGTGCGGCGTGGCGCTGGATGTCTGCTGCTTCCAGAAGGGGCTGGAACTCGTCGAGCGGGAGCGGCAATGGCCGGCGCGCTCGGCCAAGCTGATGCTGCGAACCGCCCTGATGGCGCTTGCCCGCCACTACGCGCCGCCTAAGCCGGATGCAAGGAGAAGCCATGCCTGGGGAGCGGAGGGTTACCGGCCGGATGCGGGCGATCTTGTATTCTAGAGCATGTCGCGCAACGGTATACGACACGACGTATTTGGGCTGGGTTGCCCCTCACCCTAGCCTTCTCCCCGCACGCGGGAGAGGGGATGACGGAGTTTGCCGCTTGTCCCTTCTCCCCGTCAAAACGGGGAGAAGGTGCCCGATAGGGCGGATGAGGGGCCATTGTCGTGTATTGTGGAATCTGACAGATCGCGATGCGCTTCAGGCCGCCAGTTGGCGGGCAGCCTCGTCCTTGATGCGCTTGATCATGGAGCGCAACCCGTTGGCGCGCTGCGCCGTCAGATATTCGATCAGCCCCATGCGGCCAAACAGATCGATGGCGTCGGTCTTGACGATATCCGAGGCGTGCTGGCCGGAAAAGATCGACAGCGCGATGGCGACCAGGCCGCGGACGATATGGGCATCCGATTCGCCCTCGAAGGTCAGGATCGGATCGCTTGCCGCAGGACTGGCATGGGTGACCAGCCAGACCTGGCTGGCGCAGCCCTGCACCTTGTTGTCGGCCGTGCGCTTGTCTTGCGGCATCTCCGGCAGCTTGCGGCCGAGCTCGATGACATAGCTCATCCGGTCCTGCCAATCGTCCAGATAGGCGCAATTGTCGATGATCTCGGCAAGCGGCGTGATCGGCGATGTGTTCATCTGGTCCATGCCGTTCATATAGGTGATGGACGGCGAAATGAGAACTGCAAAAAGAAAGTCCGTGAGGGCATTCCTCACGGGCGGCCGTAAAATCGGCGGTTCAGGCGGTCTTAAAAAACCGTCGCGTCAAGCCGGGCGCGTTAGCGCGCAACCGATGTCTTCGGCTCGATGCGCTTTTCCGGGACGGGGATTTTGTTGAAGACAGGCTCTACCTGTGCAGCAACCTGTTCCGCAGCCGCGATTGCGCCGGGGACGTCGACGGCGGGCTGATTGGCGGGAGCAACCGTTCCCGTGGTCACGGCATCGCTCGGTTCGGCAAACTGCTGGTCGAGAAACTGATAGGCGATCTTGGCGCCTTCACGGGCCCGGTGGCCGAGCGCCACGAAAGTCTGGGTGCCCTTGACGCAGACATCCGGCTTTTCGACGCAGATGGCGCTGATATAGCCGAAGGCTTCGGTGGCGGCCGACACGGTGTCGCCGACATCGACCTTCGGGCCTCTTTCCAGCGTCGAGGTGCTTGCCGGATCGAGAAACGGCAAAAGCACCAGCACCAGCGAAAACCAGAATGTTCCCTTGATCAGAAACCACATTGTCTTGCCCATCCTTTGGTCAGGCACTCAAACCTGCGTCCGGTCTTTGCCGGGTTCGCTCCCTTGGCCCCCTGTCTGGCACCTTGTCATCACACCTTAGGCGGGGATTCGGAACATGCGTTTGCCAAAACCGGTGGCATTTGCACCGTCTTTTCGTAAAATTTGAACTATCGGCATTTGAACGGCATTTATCGCGCATTTTAACGGTCGCCGTTAAGGTTCAAGGCGGCAAGGAACCGGCCAACGCTTGAAACGTGGGAACCGCGGCCGGGTCGTATGGCCACACAGGTTAATGCGGAGCCGAAAAGCCCCTAAAATCCGGCGCTTACACCCCATTAACCACAAAAGACAAAGCCCCGGCGATTTGTGCCGGAATGGGACTTTGAGGGCCTTTCGCGGGATTTGTCGCAGTTTCATTTATCCTTTCATTAAGCCGCCAGTGCGAAATTCGGATGTGCAAAGCGATCATCCAAAAAGACCATCTCCGGCCGTGGATGACAGCGTGCCCATAAAGGACGGAACCATGACGGGGTCCGGAAAAAGAACGAGCGTACAGGGTCAGGCGTTGAGAGTATTGCGTAACATTGCCGGCAGGATGGCGTCCCGCGTCGATGACGCGGCGCGCCTTTGGCTGCCCCGTCAGGTGGCGGGGGAGCCGGAGGCAAGCCGCGAGTTCGCTGTCGTCCGGGCAGTCGCTGCCTCGGCTCTCGTCGCGTTCCCGACGGTCCCTCTCGCCCTTTCCGCCGCTTTGCCGGTTTCGCTGGCGCTGCCGGTCGGCGCAGCCCTGGTGTGCGCCGCAGCACTGGTCGCGACTGTCGGCGGCATTGCCTATCAACGCAACCGGATGCTGGTTCAATCCATTGTCGCAGACCGGGAGACGCCGGCCGATACCGGCGCCCGCCATTATGATTGCTTTGCCGGTCTGGTGACGATCCATGATATCCGCGGGTCGGTCACGGCCGTTCATGGCCGGGATGCGGAGGCCTATCTCGCCTGGATGCGCAATCCCTACGGCCGGGGGTTTATCGAGCAGATCCACGTTTCCGATCGCATCCTCTTTCTCCAGGCCATCGACACGCTGCGCCAGGGCAATCGACAGGCGGCCATCGACATCCGGCTGGAACGCCCGAACGTCTTTGCCGGCGGCGAGCAGTTCGTCCACATGCGCTGCGAAATGACGGCGCTTGGCGAGGCTGAGGGGGAATTTGCCATTCTCGTCCAGTCGCACGACGTCTCCGAAGAGGCGCGGCTGCGCGCCGAGGTCATCTACAAGGCCGGGCTTGCCGAATCCGCCAATGATGCCAAGACCCGGTTCCTCGCGGCCGTCAGCCATGAGCTGCGCACGCCGCTCAATGCCATCCTCGGCTTTTCCGACATTCTCGCCGGCGAATATTTCGGCAAGCTCGAAAATGACCGGCAGCGCGAATATGTCTCGCTGATCAACCAGTCGGGCGCCCATCTCCTGTCTGTCGTCAACACCATGCTCGACATGAGCAAGATCGAGGCCGGCCGTTATGAGCTGATGCCGGAGCCGTTCCGGGTCGCCGATGCCGTCAATGCCTGCGAGGCGATGCTTGGCCTGCAGGCGCGCGAAAAGGGCGTGCAGCTGACGAGCCGGATCATGCGCAATGTCGGCGAGGTCAATGCCGACCAGCGCGCCATCCAGCAGATCCTGATCAACCTGGTCGGCAATGCCATCAAGTTCACCGATCGCGGCGGCCTCGTTACCATCGACGCCGAAATTTCCGGCCAAAATCTCAATCTGATCGTCAGCGATACCGGCATCGGTATCGCCGAGGACAGACTGCCGACGCTCGGTCAGCCCTTTGTGCAGATCCAGAACGACTATACCCGAAAATACGAGGGGACGGGGCTTGGCCTGTCGCTGGTCAAGGGGCTGGTGGCGCTGCATGGCGGGCAGTTCGACATCCGCAGCCGTCCGGGCGAAGGGACAGTGATCACGGTGACGATCGCGCTCGACGGCTCCGGCATTACCGGCATCGACGGGCAGGAACCTGTGGAACAGACAATGGTGGAGTTTCCGCCGCGCCTGAAGGAGCGTAGGCGGGGTAAGACGAACGGTCAGCCTGATCCGGAAGCAAGCCGGAAGGATGCCGATGGAATGAACGGGGGTGCTGGTCATGACGGCTCGCAAACGAAAACGGCCTGAGAAGAAAAAGAAGGCGCAGCGCGGCCCGGGCCTTGTCGCCGGTGGCCTTGTCAGCGGTGGCCTCTTGACCGGTCGCTTGGCGATGCGCGGTCTGACTTCCGCTGGCCGTCTGGCGTCGCGCAATCCGCGCGCCTTCGGTGGTTCGCTGGCCTTTGCCATTGCCTTCAGCTTCGTCGCCGCCAATGCCATGTGGTATCAGCCGGGCGCGCATCCGTCGCCGTTCCTGCGCACGCGCCTGCCGTTGAGCGATCCGCAGTCCGCCAAAATCGGTGCCGGGGACGACAGTCTCTCGCCGCGCAAGGTGACGACCTTCGTCATCCAGCGCGAGGACGAACAGCAGCAGACTGCCAGCATTAAACAGCCGCAACCGGAGCGGCAAGCCGTTTCAGAGGCCGCCCAGCCGCAGCCGGGCGCGACCGATGCCGCGCTGGTGGCCGGCATCCAGAAGGAACTGGCGCGCCGCGGCCTCTACGATGGTCCTGCCGACGGCAAGACCGGCCCGAAAACGTCCGCCGCGATCCTGCGCTTCGAAAAACAGGCGGGCCGTCCGGAGACGGGATCTGCAAGCGACACGCTGCTGGCGGTCTTGCAGGGGGAGGAAAACCCGCAGGGCGACGCACCGCAGGCACGGGCCAAGACGCTTGCCGCAGCCAAACCGGCGCAGCGGCCCTATGAGAACGTCAAGGGCGGCAAGGGCGAACTTGATCCGGTGGCAGCGGCGATCCGCAATGCCGAAATCGATCCGCAATATATCCCGAAAGCCGATATCCCCGCGTCCAGCGAACTGGTGATGAACATCCAGAAGGGCCTGAGCAATCTTGCCTATAGCGATGTGTCGGTCGATGGCGTGGCAGGCGAGCAGACGCGCTCGGCGATCCGCCATTTCGAAAAGCACTACCGCCTGCCCGAAACCGGCCAGCCGAGCGACAAGGTGCTGAAAAAGATGAAGGAAATCGGCGCGCTCTGAGTTTTTTAGACGCGATCCCGAGGTCGCTTCCGCTCCAGCGCAGAATGGAACGCGCCGGACGACTGCATGCGGTGCTGTCGGGCTGCAGTTTGCGCTCAAGCCCGGGCCGGTGTATCAGCCATCCATGCGCCTGAAATCCGATATCTTCGTTTCCGCCCTCGTGCGCCGGGTTTTTGGCCTTGGCGGCTATGCGGCCGTGCTGCGCAAGGGGGCAGGCGAGGCCGGCGCGATCTTCATCCGTCAACGGTCGCGCCTTGGCACCGAAACGCTGTATGCGCCGGCCCCCCAGAGTTTCTTCGATGACCCGGCGCCCGGCCGGCTGTTCGAAATCCGGCTGGACAATGGTGAGGCCGAGGCGATCGATCAGGCGATTGCCCGCGAAATCCGTTTCGATCCGGATTGCTGGGTGGTGGAGATCGAAGTGGATGCGCGCGGCGGTCTGTTCGACGTCGTGAGCGAGAAAACCAGCTAAACCCGTGAAAACTCAGCGGCCGCGGCCAAACGTCCGTTTCTGCTGGACATCGGCTGCACTGCGGGCCGGGTCCTGCCGCGCTGCCGTCTGACGCGGGTCGCTGCCACGGTCCGGCGACAGGTAGGTCTGATGCCCGGATGGGCCGACCGTATCCTTCCGGTCCGACTGCAGCCAGGCTTGGACGCGGACGCGGCAGGTCTCGCTGGTTAGCGAGGCGAGCAGCGCCTCGCCGCGCGTCGTGCCGCCGAGGCGTTCGGCAAGGTCCGGATAGAGGGCGCAGAGTATGAAACGGCTGTCATCGGCATGCATGTCGAGCGCCGTCAGCGTGGTGGCGAGCTGCTGGCCGGATATGTCGAGCAAGATCCGCTCGCCGAGCTCGGGGCTGGAGGACAGGGCAGCCGACAGACTGGCGGCGAAGAGATTGGCCTCGCCGGAACGGGCAAAACGAACGAGCAGGGCCTCGTGCAGCGGGTCCAGCGGCTCGATGACCGGCGCCGCCGGTGCGGTCTTCTGGATGACGCGCGCCAGCGACTTGAGATCGCCGCGCAATTTTTCCTCGCGCAGCAGTTTCGCCGCCGGCGTGTCCTGCGCAGGCGCCAGATCCTGCACTGCCGCATCTGGCTGGCGCTGCGGCGCCTCGTCAGCGGCCCGCGCACTGGGGAGGGCGGGCGGGGCGGAGGCTGCCATATTTACCTGTGCAAGTGCCGTCTGGCGGCGCTCGACAAGGGCATCGACCACACGAACCGAAAGATTGTCGCGGCGGGCAATCGCGGTGGCGTGCGCGGCCCCCTGGGTGCGAATGACCTGCAGCAGCGTTGCGTCGTCGATCGAGGCGGAGCGGGTGAGGAATATCGCGGCAATGGAAATCGGCGCACTGCCGATTTCAAGCGCCACCGATGCCGGTACATGCTGGCATTGGGAGAGGGCGGCGGCGGCCTGGCGGCGGGCTTCATCGCTGGAAGCGGAAAAAAGCGGGTCGAACAGTTCGGCAAATTGCTTGAGTTCGGTCCGGCGGGGATGACGCAGGCCCTCGAAACCGGTCACGGTCGCCATCAGGACCACGTCCTTCAGCCGCCCTGTCTGCGGTCTTTCCAACTCACGAAACCGGTCCGCCACGGATACACCCACTCATACGCACAACATCATTGTCCCGATTTCGGACAGAGGGGCTTTGCCATTCGTCCGAAAGGGTGTCGAAATTTCAGGCACAGGCGGAAGGGATATCGCCGAACGCCGCTGATATTCCCACTATCATCGACGCCAAGGCGCTGAAAACACTGGTTCCGACGAAGGCGATGCGGATCCTGCCGACCATGGCTGAATGATGAAGTGAGAATAGACAGACGTGGTTAACATTCCGTTTACCGGCGGGAAAAGGGGCTATTGCCCTGCACCGGCGGGCACTTCGCGCGAATTTCTCAGGGGCGCTCGGCGGAGCAATGATCTTATTCGGTTAAATCGGCTTTAGCGTGTTTGGCTATGCGAAAACGGGCGGCAGTGCCGCCCGTCGCTCAGTGCGTGACGATTCGCCTAGTAGCAGTTCGGGTCGCGGGGGCGGCAATCGCCGCCACCCTGCGGGCCGCCGCTGTTGCGATTGCGGCGTTCGATGCGCTCGCGATCCCGTTCACGCCGGTTGCTCAGCTCGTTTTCGAACTGGCGGGCATTGTCGTCGCGGCGGCGCTCGATGCGTTCCCGGTCACGGTCGCGGTCACGGTCACGCCCTGGACGTTCGATGACGATGCCATCCTCATCGTTGTAGCGCGGGCGCTCATAGGTGTTGTAATCGCGCCGTGGGCGGCGGTCCGAATTGTAGCGATCCCTGTCGCGGTCGCGCCGGTAATAATCCCGCTCTCTATAGAAGTCGCGGTTGCGATAGTGGCGGTCCCAGTAGGTGCCGAACTCGAATGTCACCAGCGGAATGCCGAGCGAGTCGTAGTAATCGGGCTCGACGTAAACGCGCCGCTGCTGGTACAGCGCCTGGACATACCGGCCAGCGACCCATCCCCGGCCGTCATAGAAGGACACGTCGCACCAGGGCACGTCGGCAAGACAGCCATGAATTTCAACTGCCGTGCCGGCGGGAATGACGGTGACGGCCGGGTACCGCGTGCTGGGGCCGGAGCGCATGTTGACATTCGCCGTCGCAAAGCCTTCCGCCGCCTGAGCGGCAACCGGCAGCAGAAAAGCCGCCGTCGTTGCGGCTATCGCGATCAGCGCCGATTTCAATGAATATTGTCGCGGTTTCGTCATCGGTGTTCCATCCCTGTCCAACTGGCCCTGTCCATCGATCCCAGTGCATCCGGCGTGCGTTGCAGTTGCAGTCGCGCGGTTCGCCGCAAACACCGTTGTTTTTGTGTCTTTTTTGAGGTGGTCGGTGTGCCCGACTTTTATGTTTCGTGCAGATAAACGCGCACGTCTCCTGCTTCGTTCCGGAGACGTGCGGCAATGGCAACGGGCGATGGGCAAGGCAATGGCGCACGATGACAAACCACCAATGAAATGGGTGGGAGGGGTCACGATCCGGCCGCAGGAATGCGGGGAACCAAATCCGGACTGAAGCGTTGAGGCAGGATTGCAAAAGGAGCCCTGACCATGGTCGAAAAGAAATTCGCAACTGTGCCAAACGACGCCGATTTAGCCGGGATCGAAGCCAGCGCGGCAAAAGCCGATCTTGAGAACCAGCTGGCTGAGCTGCGCGCCGAAATTGCCCGCCTGACCGAGTCAGTTTCGGCCATCGGCAGCAGTGCCAAGGCCGTCGCGGCGTCGGAAGTCGATGTGCTGGCGGAACGGCTGCGTGACCGCATCCGCGAAGAGCCCGTTTCGACGCTGCTGGCGATTGCCGGCGTCTCTTTCGTGTTCGGTCTGCTTGCACGGCGCTAAACGTCTTGGCCCATGGATGTTCCGCGCGGAACATCCATGGTGCGAATGCCTGGCTATATTGGGTCTTGCAAGGCGGGAACATTGTCCGGTGCCATGGTTCCGGAGACGTCAGTTTTGAGGGCCGGATCTCAATGCGTTTCGCGTCAATTGAGGTTTTGACCATTAAGGAGCTGTTAACTATCGTATGGCTCAATCTGACGGCAGGTGATGTCCATGGACCTCATCGGCATTCTCGCATGTGAAATGGCATGAAATCCGGAATTCCCGGAAGAAGGAGCAACGAGAAAGGCGCAGATGCCCAAAGCCTGACGGCAAAGGGACCGCGTCAGCCCGCAAAACGGGCAGGGTGAAATCAGTACGGTAGTTCATCCGTCTCAACCGTTTTTTTGGAGACGAGCATGGCAGACGTTATCAGACTGGAGGACCGCCTTGTGCGGGCCCCGCCGAAACCATCCATGGGTCCGATTGCCCCCAGCAATGCGGTGATCCTGTTGTTTACCGGCATCCGCTACGAGCGGCTGGACGGTCATCCCGGCGGCACGCTGGCGAAACCTGCCCCAGGGGCGAAACCGGCTTCAGGCGGGGCAAAGAAGCACTGACGTTCCTTGCTGGCACAGCGCTTTTTCAGCAGCGCTTCGGCTTCTTTTCGAACGGCATCGCCAGTCCGGTGCATTGCATCCCAATGATTTGAAGATCCCGATGATTTGAAGATTGCCCGCCGTAAAACGGCGGCTGCAATATTTCCCTGAAAACGACTGCCGGCCTGAAAACTACCGCCGGAAGGGTTCGCAGCTGGATTCGGCCAGGAAGTTGCGCACGGTTTCTTCATAGCTGTCCGTCGGCGCCAGGGCGCGCAGGACGGCGTAGCCTTCCTCATCCGGCATTTCCACCATGATCGACTGAGCGAGACTTGCAGGCGGCGTCTTTCTCAGATCAACGAGCTGGATCGGCGTGGCCATGACCAGATCGAGATTGCCGTTGACCGCCGTATGGTCGTTCATGCTGAAAATCTCGTTGGAATTGGCATCGTAGATGACCAGCGACCAGAACGGTATGGCGCCCTTGGCGACGAAGCGGGCCGGTCCGGCATCGACCGAAAAACCGCAGACGGCAACCCGCAGGAACGGATCGTCATTGGCAAGCCCCGTCGGACCGGGCTCGCCGGTGAGCGGAAAGAAGCTGTCCATCTCGTAGAGGCCGAGCACCCGGCTATAGGCATCCTTGCCGGTAAATTGCGGCAAGGCCAGAATGATGACGATGTGCAAGAGGGCTGCCCCGACGAGCCCGACGAGGATTGCGAAAAGCGCGCTACGCATCCGGGCACCCCGTCTTGACGATCGTCGGCATGGCCAGATCGATGACACCGGAAGAACCGGCCGTCGGGGTATCGAGCAGGGTCAGCACCAGCTTGAAGGCGCCGACGCGGCGCGTTGCCAGCCAGTTGTCCGGCTGGGCGACCGGCGAGACATGGATGACGAAGGAACTGTCGGGCCGGCGCAGCACCGTCCAGGCATTGGTTGCCGCCGGCAGCTCCGGGCCGGTCTTCATCGGCTGGTCGTTGGCAGTGGTCGCATACAGCGTCCAGAAGCGGGCGGGCGGCGTGATGCCGGCGATATCGTAGGTACAGCCGGAGGACAGCTTTTCGCCGGCGCTGTCGATGGCGGCGGTAAATTGCAGGCCTTCCGCACCGCCATAGAGCAGCTTGCCGGCGCGCGCCCGGTGCGCCTTGGCATAGGGATCGGTATTTTCCGTTTGCGCCTCGGGAAAGGCTACCCACGGACCAAGCGCAATCGCCCCGAAGCCGACCGTGGCTTTCAGGGCAGACACGCTCGAGACGATACCGACGCCGAAGGCGACGGCGAGGGCAAGGGCGACGAGGAGGGGGATGCGGAACAAAGCGGGCTACCGGTGATTTGCGGGAATGTGCGGGGAATGATGCTGAAGGTCAGAGGTTGCGTACCCTCCTCTATCCCTCCGGGACATCTCCCCCACAAGGGGGGAGATCGCCATAAACTTCATTGGCCACCTTACGGATGAGGCACGAATCTCCCGGCCAATCTCCCCCCTCGTGGGGGAGATGTCCCGGAGGGACAGAGGGGGGGCGGCTAGGCGGGAGAGCGGCCATCGCCATCGTTATGGATAGACAGCCATCACCGCCTCGCATCCCGGCCTCCCTTGACGATATTGCCGGTCGGTTGCGGGTCGATTTCGGCGACCTTGCCGGGGACTTCCGCCGGGGCCTTCAACGGCGGGGCGGTGTTGAACTTTTCGCCGATCGATTTCAGCAGGCGGGTGACCTCCGAGGAAAGCGAGCGGGGACGCACGAGCGGCGGCAGGGCGTTTTCGTCTGCGGGTTTGGCGGCGGCGGTCTCGGCCGCCTTTTTCTTCTCATCCGGCCCCGGCAGCGGGTTTTCGATACCGGGGATGGCGCGGTGTTCGATGCCCTGTTCGGCATAGTCCATCAGCCGCTTGAAGGTCATCGCCGGCAGCGAGCCGCCTGTCATGTTGTTGGTCGAGGTATAGTCGTCGTTTCCGAACCAGACGGCGGTCGTATAATCGCCGGTAAAACCGATGAACCAGGCGTCGCGATAGGCCTGGGTGGTGCCGGTCTTGCCGCCCACGACGATGCCGTTGTCGAGCGCTGCCTTGCGGGCGGTGCCGATGATCGGGATCTGGGTGAGCATGTAGTTCATCTTGGCATTGGCCTGTTCGCTGACGACGCGCGTGGCCGCAGGTTCATCGCGGTTGAAGTCGTAGAGGATATCGCCGTCATAATTGAGGATCTGGCTGATGCCGTGGCGGCGCGATTGCAGGCCGCCGGCCGGAAAGACCGCATAGGCCGTCGCCTGGTCGAGAACGGTCACCTCGGAGGTGCCGAGCGGCATGGTCTTGTCGGTACGGATAGGGGTTTCGACACCCATCTTCTTTGCGGTTGCGGCGATGACCTCGGTGCCGAGTTCATCCTTGGCAAGGCGCACTGGGACGGTGTTGATCGACTTGGCAATGGCGGTCAACAGCGTGACCCGGCCGGAATAACTGCGGCCGTAATTCTGCGGCGACCAGCCGCGCCAGGTGACAGGCGCATCGCTGATGGTGGACTCCGGCTTGAAGCCTTTTTCCATCGCGGCGGTATAGGTATAGACCTTGAAGGAAGAGCCCGGCTGGCGCAAAGCCTTGGTGGCGCGATTGAACTGGCTTTCGCCATAGTCGCGGCCTCCGACCATGGCGCGCACGGGGCCGCCGTTCTCGATCATCACCATGGCGCCCTGCTTGACCTTGTAGCTCTCGCCGTACTGCCGCAGACTCGATTCAACGGATTCCTCCGCCGCCTGCTGCAGGCCCATATCGATGGTGGTACGGACCACCAGCGAGTGCTGGGCGAAGGGTGTGGCGATGCGGCGCGTCTCGTCGAAAGCCCAATCGAGGAAGAAGTCGGGGGCGCTGACCTGGGCGCGGTCGATGACCGTTGCCGGGTTGAGCCGCGCGGCGATCACCTGGCCTTCGGTCATCAGCCCGCCCTGGACGAGATTGGTCAAAACCTCGTTGGCGCGGGCGCGGGCGGCCGGCAGGTTGACATGCGGCGCATAGCGGGCAGGGGCCTTGAACAGGCCGGCCAGCATGGCGCTTTCGGCCAGATTGATATCGGTGATGTTCTTGCCGAAATAGAACTGCGAGGCCGCTGCCGCCCCGAACGTGCCGCCGCCCATATAGGCGCGGTCGAGATAGAGGCGCAGGATTTCCTTTTTCGACAGGTTGCATTCGAGCCAGACGGCGAGGAAGGCCTCCTTGATCTTGCGCTCGATGGTGCGCTCGTTCGACAGGAACAGGTTCTTCGCCAGCTGCTGGGTCAGCGTCGAGCCGCCCTGCACGACACCGCCGGCCCGGGCGTTTTCCGTCATGGCGCGGGACAGGCCGAGGAAATCGATGCCGTAGTGATCGAAGAAGCGGCGGTCCTCGGTGGCCAGAACCGCCTTGATCAGCGTGTCCGGCAGTTCGTCGATCGGCACGGAATCCTCGTGGATGATGCCGCGATGGCCGATCTCGTTGCCGTAGCGATCAAGGAAAGYGACGGCGAAATCGCCCTGCGCCCGCCAGTTTCCCTTGGTTTCCTCAAAGGCGGGAAGGGCGAGCGCCAGCATCAGCACCGAACCGGCGGTGCCCCAGGTCATGCATTCGCCGAGCACTTCGAACAGCGCCTTTTTCCAGCCGCGCACGGAAAAGCGGCGGGAGAAGATGGTGATGTCCTCCCACCAGACGCCGAGCCGGAAACCGGCATTCCAGACGGTCGAATCGATCCACGAATCGATACGCAGCAGGATATGGCGCTTCCTTGGACGGCCGTCGTCGGGAACGCTGTTTTCCTGGTTCGGGCTGTCGTCTTGGCTTGGATCCTGCAACGCGGTCGCATCCTGATGGCTTCAAGTCCCTGGCAATCTTTGCATGGGCCGGGTTTCTATTCTACGTCGATATCGGTAATGAGCCTTAAAAAATCCGCCAATTTTTTGTAAAATTGCCGGTAAAAATCCAACGGATGAAAGAAATGCGCATGGGCGAACAGCCCTTCTGGAAGACGAAATCGCTGGCAGAAATGACGAATGCCGAGTGGGAAAGCCTCTGCGACGGCTGCGGGCTCTGTTGTCTCAACAAGCTGGAGGACTGGGATACGGGCGAGATCGCCTGGACCAGTGTCGGCTGCACGCTGCTTGATGGCGAGAGCTGCCGGTGCAAGGACTATCCCAACCGGCAGGCGACGGTGCCGGACTGTATCCAGCTGACGCCGGAAGAGGTGGAGACGCTGAGCTGGCTGCCGCCGACCTGCGGCTACCGGCTGGTGCGCGACGGGCTCGACCTCTACTGGTGGCATCCGCTGATATCGGGCGACCCGGAAACCGTGCATCAGGCGGGCATTTCGGTGCGCGGCCGCACCGTGTCCGAGGACGATATCGATGTCGAGGATCTGGAGGACTATCTGGTGACCTGGCCGCTGACGGTGGGCGAGCGCGGCGAGCGCTAGAGCCTATTCCGGTTGATGCGCCGCTTTCAAAAGACTTTTGGGTGCGACGTTGCGCCAGGCGGTTTCCATCACATGGCCGATAATGTCTTCTTCGGCATCGGCGAAATAGATGGAGGTCCACCCCTTGGCGCCCCAGCCGCCGGGAACCGCCGCGCAGACGCCGGGTTCGGTCTCGAGAAAGAGCTTCTGCTGGTCGGGCGTGAACTTGACGACGGCACGTCCGGCTTCCGGCAGGGACATGAAAATACGGTTGCCGACGCGAAAGTCGCGTTTGCCGAAATGGGCGCTTTCAACAGCACCTGGCAGGCTCATGGCCCACTTTTCCAGGTCCTCGGTTCTCATCGGGAAAGTGTAACACGCATACCGGAATGCGCAAATTTACGAAAATAATCCTAATAGGAAAATAATCCTTGACTGCGTGACGGTGGTTTGATAGGGTTATGGCATAGTCGGAAAAGTGGGTGAGGCGGCAGGGTTCGAGGGTTCACCCCACCCCGGAGCGTCGCTCCGACCCTCTCCTTCAAGGGGAAGGTGGACAGTCGGCACTTGGCTCCATCGCCGCCACGCTGTGGCTTTCAAGGACATTGTGATGACGTTTGATCTGGATTTCGATCCGGCGCTGTTTGGCCCGTGGCCGAAAGCGCCGGTCTATGACGGGAGCCAAGAGGCGGATGCAGCCCTTGAGGATGCCGCCCGCCGGGTGATCCTCGAGACCAAGGCCAAGGCCGTGTCGCCGCTCGACGACCTGCAGGACATGCTGAACGGCATGACCCGGGAATTGCGCGAGCAGATGGCGCAGTTCCAGCGGCTGCGGCAAATCGCCGACGGCAAGGCCGAGGCGGCGGGCGAGGACATCGACCGCAAGCTGATCCAGGCCGACGCCAAGGCGAGCATCGAGGCGATGTCGGTGATCGTGCGGACGCTGGAAAAGATCGACAGCCTGCAAAGGACGATTGCCCATGACCGGCAGGTGATGGCCGAGCAGGACTTCGACGAGGCGGGATTTGAAAAGCTTCAAGCGGAATTCGAAGCCCGAATTGAAAGCCGAGCGCAGGATATCGCCCGTGAGCGTGAACAAGAGCGAGCGAGGGAAGCGGCAGGCAAAGGCGCTGAAGCAGAGTGTTCGTCTGCCGAGCGCGCCATCGGTGACGCCAAATCCAGTGGACCGTCGTGAGCGAAGCCGCGCCAAGACGTTGACCGAAAAGATGGGCGGGATCGAAACCTTTCGCGATACGGAAATGGGTTGGGTACTCGATGCCCACAGTCAGACCGAACGCTTGTTGAAACGGGTGGAGGCTAGTCTGAGGGATAATCGGGCGTCTGCCTCTGCCGGTGAGGGGCGTGAAGAAAGCGGCGACGATGCGGCATCTGTTTGCGAAAGTCGCAAGCCTGCGCGCCGCTCAGTGGGCGATCAGAAGGAGCAAACCACAGGATCGGCCGGTGGCGCCGAAGAGCCCTTCTCAATCGGTGAGCTTTCTCATCGCGATGTAGACCCGCCGGCTTGCAATGCGCAAACGGCTCGAGCGTTCACGAAGAATGATGCTTTACAACTTCATCGTCTGCTTGGCACCTGGACCAATACTTGCCGCTCCGAACAGCAACCACCCAAGGGCGACTGGCGGGTTTGGCTTTTGATGGGCGGGCGCGGGTCGGGCAAGACGCGGGCGGGGGCCGAATGGGTGCAGGAGCTGGCGGCCGGCAAGGCGGCGCGGCCGGGCTTGCGGATCGCGCTGGTGGCCGAGACGCTCGGCGATGCGCGCGAGGTAATGATCGACGGCGTTTCCGGCATTTGCCGGATTGCGCGAAACAACCGGCCGGATTTCGAGGCATCGCGGCGCCGGCTGGTCTGGCCGAACGGCACGGTGGCGCAGATATTTTCCTCGGAGGATCCCGAAAGCCTGCGCGGGCCGCAATTCGACTATGCCTGGTGCGACGAGCTCGGCAAATGGAAGCACGGGCAGGAGACCTGGGACATGCTGCAGTTTGCACTGCGGCTCGGCGATGATCCGCGCGCGCTGGTGACGACGACGCCACGGCCGGTACCGGTGCTGAAGACGCTGATCGCCGATCCGGGCACCGTGACCTGCCGGATCAGGACCGGCGACAATGCGGCAAACCTGGCGCCGGGATTTCTCGCAGCCATGGCCGGACGCTATGGCGGCACGCGGCTGGGACGGCAGGAACTCGACGGCGAGATGATCGAGGATCGTGAGGATGCGCTCTGGTCGCGCACCCGCATCGAGGCGATGAAACTGCGCGAGACCGGGCCGCTTGGCCGTATCGTCGTGGCGGTCGATCCGCCCTCCGGCATGGGACGGGAATCTTGTTGCGGCATCATCGTGGCGGGGCTCGACCGGACCGGACGCGCCGTCGTCATGGCCGACTGTTCGGTCGAAGGGGCAAGTCCGGCCGGATGGGCAGGTGCGGTGGTCCGCGCCTACAGGCGTTTCGACGCCGACCGGATCGTTGCGGAGGTCAACCAGGGCGGCGACATGGTTTCGGCCGTGCTGCGCGGCATCGACGCGCACCTGCCGGTGACGGCGGTCAGGGCATTGCGCGGAAAATGGCTGCGGGCGGAGCCGGTGGCCGCACTCTACGAACAGGGCCGGGTCATTCATGCCGGATCGTTTCCGGCGCTGGAAGACCA
Source organism: Pararhizobium sp. P1_E7 (assembly GCF_056405855.1). NCBI lineage: Bacteria > Pseudomonadati > Pseudomonadota > Alphaproteobacteria > Hyphomicrobiales > Rhizobiaceae > Pararhizobium > Pararhizobium sp. P1_E7. The sequence goes on from NZ_JBFUBH010000006.1 coordinate 259,588, forward strand.
GATGTGCGACTTCGGGCCGGATGGCCTGTCGTCCGGCCGTTCACCGGACCGGCTGGATGCGCTGGTCTGGGCGCTGACGGCACTGATGCTGGATGGCGGCGGCGAGCCGCGGGTCAGGGGGATTTGAGGGCGCGAGTGTCAAGGGGAGAGCTGCAGCGCCTGGCAGATCACCCAACCCCGGAGCTTTGCTCCGACCCTCCCCCTCAAGGGGAGGGTATCTACGGGAAAATCGCGGACTGCTTGCAGTCGAAAGAGGGACAGGCGATCAGCGCTTGTCGTCTTCGGTGGCGGGGGATTTTTGCGTCGAGGAGGCGTTTGCCCGCATCTGCTGCCAGGCGTTTTCGAACCGGTCGAGGATATGCTGCGGTACCGTCGAGCGGGTGGTGTCGGCCTGTATCTTGCTCTGAGCGTTCATTCGATCCTCCTCCTCAAGGCAATATCATATTGCTGGATTTCAGATTTCATATCTCAAAGCCAAAGTAAATCAGGGCATTAAATAGTTTAAACGATTTAAATTGGTTAAATCGATTTAGAGTCACGACTTTTTTCAGGTTTAGATCGGAAGTGGAGCCGAATGATGCTTGCGCGAAAAACCTTCTTCGATGCGGTGCGTCTTTCCCTGTTCGACGGTGTCCTGAAAAAGCCGCAGGTCGCGGGGCTGAGCGCGATTCTCGGTCGTGGCGGCGGTGAGACCGATGACCGTTGGCTCGCCTATATGCTGGCGACCGCGCATCACGAGACCGGCCGCACGATGCAGCCGGTGCGCGAAACCTTTGCCGCAAGCGACGCGCAGGCGATTGCCCTTCTCGACAGCGCCTTTGAACACGGCCGGCTGCCCTCGGTTTCGGTGCCCTACTGGCGGCGGGACGCGGAGGGGAAGACCTGGCTGGGGCGCGGTTTGGTGCAGCTGACGCACAGGACCAATTACGAAAAGATGACGCTTCTGACGGGGATCGACCTGATTTCCGATCCGGGACGGGCGATGGAGCTGACGGTTGCCACCGACATTCTGTTCATCGGCATGGAGACCGGCGCCTTCACCGGCAAGCGGCTCGGGCAGTATTTCTCGGCAACAAAAGAGGACTGGACCGGCGCCCGGCGCATTATCAACGGCCGCGACAGGGCGGAACGGGTGGCAGGCTACGGCAGGCGGTATCTTTCAGCGATCCGGCTGGCGCAGGCGGCGTAGTACCAAGTCTCGATCATCGGGACTTGGTATAGGCGGCGCCCGCATTCACTCCGGTTTCAGCCCGTGCTCACTGCATAATTCCTTAAATCGGAATCGACGACGCGCGGCGCTGTAGGCGGCATTCAAGGATAGTGACATCATGAAAAATCCATTCCGTCTGCCATGGCGCCGCCCGGTGGAGAGCGTGCGCGAAACCAAGGCCGCGTCCGGCTTCATTGCGATTGCGCAGGAGGGGCGGGCCCACTGGACCGGGCGCTCCTATTCGGCCCTTTCCCGCGAGGGGTTCATGCGCAATCCGGTGGCGCACCGGGCGGTGCGTCTGATTTCCGAAGCGGCAGCAAGCGTGCCGCTTCTCCTTTACGAGGGAACGCAGGAACAGACCGAGCATCCGGTGCTGGCGCTGTTGGCGCGGCCGAACGGGCGGATGGGCGGACATGATTTCCTCGAGACGCTGTATGGCCATCTGCTGCTCTCCGGCAATGCCTATGTCGATGCGGCCGAGATCGGCGGGGCGGTGCGCGAACTGCACCTGCTGAGGCCAGATCGGGTGCGCATTCTCGAGGGGCGCGACGGCTGGCCGGAGGCCTATGAATATCGGGTCGGCACTCTGGTGCGGCGAATTCCGGCCGATGAAGACGGGCTCCTGCATCTCAGGCTGTTTCATCCGCTCGACGATCATCTCGGCTTTCCGCCACTGGCGGCCGCACAGATGGCGCTCGATCTCTCCAATGCGGCGGCGACCTGGAACAAGGCGCTGCTCGACAATTCGGCCCGGCCTTCCGGCGCTCTGGTCTACCAGCCGAAGGAGGGGGGCAATCTTTCGGCCGACCAGTACGACCGGCTGAAGAGCGAGCTGGACGAGGGCTATTCCGGCCCGATCCGTGCCGGGCGGCCGCTGCTGCTCGAAGGCGGGCTCGACTGGAAGGCGATGGGGCTTTCGCCGAAGGACATGGATTTCGTCGAGGCGAAGAACGGGGCGGCGCGCGACATTGCGCTGGCCTTCGGCGTCCCGCCGATGCTGCTCGGCATCCCCGGCGACAACACCTATGCCAACTATCAGGAGGCCAACCGGGCGCTCTACCGGCTCACCGTTCTGCCGATGATTTTCCGCACGGCCGCGGCGCTGTCGGGGTGGCTGTCCGGACGGTCGGGCGAGATTTTGAAGCTGGTGCCGGACCTCGACCAGGTAACCGGACTGACGGGTGAACGGAGCGAAATCTGGGCCCGGATGAAGGATTGCGATTTCCTCACCGACGAGGAGAAGCGGCAGGCCGTCGGGTATTGAGGGCCAGGGATGGAAAGCCTCGTATTGAGCAATGGGGATGTTGCTGATATTTTGTTATACGCCGTATAACAAATGGAGGCGATGATGGCCAAACCAGTTCTCTCCGATCCGATCGCGCTGCGTCTGCCGGTCGATGTGCTCGCCGATATCGAGACGATCGCCGCAGCAAGCGAGCGCACCCGCAGCTGGGTGATGGTTCGGGCGATGCGGTATTATCTTGCCACGGAAGGCAAGGATATTCTTGAGATCGAACGCGCCCGGGAAGGCATGCGCCAAGGCAAGTTTCAAGATATGGATACCTTGCTGGACGAACTGGATGCCTTAAACAAGGATGATGCCGCTTGAAGAAGCTGCGCATTTCCGATGATGCCTCGGCTTACTTGAGAGCCGAGCGCGCCTATCTTGCCCGGTTCGACAAGCGGGCGGCATCGGCAATGATCCTGCAGCTTCGGCAGGCGATGGAGATGCTGCGGAGATTTCCGCTGGCGGGGAAAGCTTTGGACGTGCCGCCAGGGGTGCGCCGGTTTTTGGTGCCGCCCTATGTCATAGACTACGAAGTGGTGGACGGGATTCTGGGCGTGCTTGTCGTGCGCCACGCCCGGCAGCACGACCCGGACATTGCCACCGACCTGGGCGATGGTTTCGAAGATATCTGATTGTTTTCAGATATTTGAAATGACGACCGGATTCTGTTTGCCGGCTTGCTGCCCCGGCACTTGAGGTCGCGGGTTCAGTTTCTCAACGCCACACCGCAACCGATTCAAAAGATTCAGCGAAATTCCCGGTTGACGCTAAGTCACGCTGCGCATCACCCTGCGGCAGTTGGCTGCCGCAGGGTGATGGTGATGCAATTCCAATAATAGCATCAAGGACTTAACAAATGGCTGATTTTGGCAATGACCCGGGCCTTTGGGCTGCCAAGGGTATCGGCGCTGCGGCCGGGGCTGCGGTGTCGCTGATCTACATGCTGCCGAAGGGCAAACGCGAGGCTGCCTCGCGCTTTTTTACAGGGCTTTCCTGCGGGCTGATTTTCGGCGGGCCGGCGGGGCTGTGGATCGTCACCAAGCTCGGTGTCGCCGGCAGTCTTTCAGGCGCGGAGGTGATGCTGACGGGCTCGGCGGCCGCCAGTCTTTCGGCCTGGTGGGTGCTGGGTGCTGTGGTGCGCATGGCGGAACGCTATGGGCGGGGCAATGGCAGTGGTGAGTAGGCAGTAGTGAGTAGTGAGTAGCGAATAGCGAATAGCGAATAGGTGGTCAGCGGCCGGTTTGACGATTTTCTACTGACTACTCACTACTCACTACGGCCTATTGGCTAACCCCTCAAAACGTGGAGAGACCCATGACGACCGACAGGCTGCCTGTCTGGCGAACGCAGAAGTTTGCCAATCTGACGCTTTCCGGGGTGACCGGGGAGGGACGGTTTTCCGGTTATGCCAGCATCTTCGGCGAGGTCGATCTCGGCAAGGATGCGATTGCGCCGGGGGCTTTTCAGCGGTCGCTGGCGCGGCGGGGTGCTGCCGGCGTGCGCATGCTGTTCCAGCACGATCCCGGCGAGCCGTTGGGCACGTGGAAGACCATTCGCGAGGATGCGCGCGGGCTCTATGTCGAGGGGCTTCTGTCACCGGGCGTGGCCCGGGCGCAAGAAGTGCACCAGCTGATGAAGGCCGGTGCGCTCGACGGGCTGTCGATCGGCTTCCAGACCGTCAAGGCCCGGACCGACGGCAAGTCCGGCGTGCGCCGCATCCTCGAAGCGGATCTCTGGGAAATCTCGATCGTCACCTTCCCGATGCTGCCATCGGCCAGGGTTTCGGACGTCAAGAATGCGCGGTTCTTCCGCGACAAGGAAACGGAGCTCGTGCGCACGATGCGGCGGGCGGCCCGGATGATGAAGCTCTCTGACAGAAGGACAGGCCAATGAACGAGACGAGCAACATGGCGCCGCACAGCAAGGTCGCCCCTGAAATCAAGACGGCACCGGAGACGATGACGGCGGCGTTTGAGGATTTCATGGGGGCTTTCGAGGCATTCAAGGAAACCAACGACCGGCGGCTGGGCGAACTGGAAAGCAAGCTGACCGCCGATGTGGTGACCCGCGACAAGATGGACCGTATCTCGCGCACCATGGACGAGCAGAAGCGGGTCATCGACCAGTTGGCGCTGAAGAAGGCGCGGCCGGCGCTGGGCCGCAGCGGCGAAACCAGCCTGGAGGCAATGGAGCACAAGACGGCGTTCGAAAGCTATATCCGCCGGGGCGACGAGCAGGCGCTGCGCGAGCTGGAGGCCAAGGCATTTTCGATCGGCTCTTCGAGCGACGGCGGTTATCTCGTTCCCAACGAGACGGACACCGAGATTGGCCGCAGGCTTTCGGTGGTCTCGCCGATCCGGGCGATGGCGACGGTGCGGCAGGTGTCGGGGTCGGTGCTGAAGAAGCCGTTTGCGCTCTCCGGCATGGCGACGGGCTGGGTGGCGGAGACGGCGGCACGGCCGCAGACGGCGACGCCGCAGCTGGCCGAACTGTCCTTTCCGACCATGGAACTCTACGCCATGCCGGCGGCCACGGCGGCACTGCTCGACGATGCGGCCGTCGATATCGAAAACTGGATTGCTTCCGAAGTGGATATCGCTTTTGGCGAGCAGGAAGGCACGGCCTTCGTCTCCGGCGACGGCACCAACAAGCCGAAAGGCTTTTTGAGCTATACCAATGTGGCCGACGCAAGCTGGAGCTGGGGCAATATCGGCTATATCGCGACCGGTGCCGCCGGTGCCTTCAAGGCCAGCGGCCCGTCCGATACGCTGATCGACACGATCTATGCGTTGAAGGCCGGGCACCGGCAGAACGCCGCCTTCGTGATGAACCGCAAGACTCAGGCCGAGATCCGCAAGTTCAAGGACGCCGACGGCAACTACCTCTGGCGTCCGCCGGCGGTGGCCGGCCAGCAGGCCTCGCTGATGGGCTTTTCGATCACTGAAGCCGAGGACATGCCGGATATCGGCGCGGGCAGCACTTCGATCGCCTTCGGCAATTTCGCCGCCGGTTATCTGGTCGTCGATCGCACCGGTGTGCGCGTGCTGCGCGATCCCTATTCCGCCAAACCCTATGTGCTGTTCTATACGACCAAACGGGTCGGTGGCGGGGTGCAAAATTTTGAGGCTATCAAGCTTGTCAAATTCGCGGCATCCTGAACAAGCGTAAGGCTATCCTTTCTGAAAGGGTAGCGGCCATTCGCGCCGCGGTCTTCCCYGCCGCAGTGCGCGAGGGTGGACGCAGCTCCCCTCCCGCTGCGTCCACCCATACTATCGCCCACCGCCACATCGCGACGGAGACATCCATGACCATCACCGAACTGGCGCCGCCGCTCGGCGAGCCGCTGACGCTTGCCGAGACGAAGGTGCATCTGCGCGTCGAAACCAGTGCCGACGACGCGCTGCTGACGGCGCTGATTGCCACCGTGCGCGACTATATGGAACGGGAAACCGGGCTGGCGCTTCTGACGCGAACATTCCGGCTCTATCTCGACCGCTGGCCGGTATCGCGGGTGATTCCGATTGGCAAAGGGCCGGTGCAAACGATTGAAGCGGTTACGGTTTACGATGCGGCCGGTGCGCCGGTTTCTGTGGATACCTCCGGTTTCACACTGGACGGGCAGACCCGGCCGGCACGGCTGATCCTGCCCTCGCAACCGGAGCCGGGACTGGCGATCAACGGTATCGAGATCGATTTTTCGGCCGGTTTCGGGGCAAGCGGCACGGATGTGCCTGATATCCTGATACGGGCGATGCTGTTGCATGCGGCACTGCTCTATGAATTTCGTGGTGCGGTTCCACCGGACAGCCAGCCGGCCGCAGTCCCACTCGGATATGACCGGTTGATCGCCCCTTTTTGCCGGCGGAGGCTTTGACAATGCGGCCCCTCATGTTCGACCCCGGCCAGATGCCGGCGCGGCTTGACCTGGAAATGCGCGATGACACGGGCGATGGTCAGGGCGGCATCGTGCCGGGTTTTGCGCCGGTCACATCGCTGTGGGCGCGGATCGAGCCGGTCTCGGCCACCGAGGATGAGAGGGCGGACGGGAACGTGTTCACCGTGACGCATCGCATCTGGATACGGTTTCGCCAGGATGTGCAGGCGGGTATGCGGTTTCGCAAGGGGAGCCGGACTTTCACGGTTCGCGCCTGTTTCGATCCGGACGAGGCGCGGCGATATCTGGTTTGCCGTTGCACGGAGGATGGCCGATGAGCGCTGCCGGAGCCTTGCAGAAGGCCGTTTTCCTGACACTTGCCGGTGATGCTGCATTGGCGGCGCTGGTTGGGCCGGACGGGGTTCACGATCATCTGAAGACACAATCACGCAGGCCGTGCGTTTTCATCGCCGGGATCGACAGCCGGGATGCATCGACGGCGAGCGAAGCGGGGGAAGAGCATCTTGTCATGCTTGACGTGCGCAGCGGCGAAGGGGGAAACCGGGCGGCGGAAGAGATCGTCGCGCGGGTAAGGGCCTTGCTGGATGACGCGCCTCTTGTCCTGGAGGGGTTTGCGCTGGTCAGCATTTTCCACAGGCGCACGAAAATTGGCCGTGACGCCAAGGCCAAGGGGCATGTGGCGGAAATGGTGTTTCGGGCGGTGACGGAGTGAAGGATCGCTCATTCGGAATGGGAATTCACCGGCGCCCCCTGTGGGCGCTTTCTTCGTTTCTGGAAGGATGAAAACATGGTTGCCCAAAAGGGGAAGGATCTTCTTTTGAAGATCGACAATGGCGGCTCTTATCTGACGGTGGCGGGGCTGCGTTCGAAGCGGCTGGCCTTCAACGCCGAAACGGTCGATGCGACGGATGCGGAATCGGCGGGGCGGTGGCGGGAGCTTCTGGGCGGGGCGGGCGTGCAGCGGGCCTCGGTTTCCGGCGCCGGCATCTTCAAGGATCAGAGCTCGGATGCGCTGGTACGGACGACCTTTTTCAACGGGACGATCCTCAACTGGCAGATCGTCATTCCGGATTTCGGCACGCTGACCGGACCGTTCCAGGTGACGGCGCTGGAATATTCCGGCCAGTACAATGGCGAGATTTTGTTTGAAACGGCGCTGGAATCGGCCGGCGCCCTGACCTTCGCGGCGTTGTGACGATGGCGGGGGACACGGGGATAGCGGGGCGGGCGAACCGGCATCGCGGCGAGGTGGAGGCCGTGATCGGCGGCGAGCGGCGTATTCTCTGCCTGACGCTCGGCAGCCTTGCCGAGCTGGAGACGGCGTTTGCGGCCGACAATCTGATGGAGCTTGCAGCCCGATTTTCAGCCGGGCGGCTGAAGGCTAAGGACATGATAAAAATCCTCAGCGCGGGCCTGCGCGGCGGCGGCAATCTGGTGTCGGACGAGGATGTCGCCGTCATGAGCGTCGATGGCGGCATTGCCGGCCTGGCGCGGCTGACCAGCGAACTGCTGGCGGCGACCTTCGGCAGCGCGGAGGACGGCGCAAACCCTTGAGAGCCGCAGCGGGCAACGATTTGCCGCCGCCATTTCCCTGGGGGGCGGTGATGCATGCCGGGCTTTGCCTGCTGCGGCTTCCAGCAGCGGATTTCTGGTCAATGACGCCGCGCGAGATGCAGGCGGCACTGGGGGGATTGCGGCCTTTGGCTGCGGTTCCGGATCGTTCAGGGCTGGAGACGCTGATGGCAGCGTTTCCGGATTGAGAAGCGTTGATGCCGAGGCGGAATTTTCAGGAGACCACACCAGGAGACCAGAATGGAAAACGACGGGATCGGGTTTTCGGTAGCGGCCGATGACGCGGATGCGCTGAAGGATGTGCTCGACGATCTGGAGCGGCGCTCGCGCGCGTTCGGCTCGGCGCTGACCGGGGCTTTGGCCGCGGCGACGCGCGGCGGCAAGGGACTTGAGGATGTGCTGCGCGGTGCCGGATTGCGGCTGACGGAGATTGCGCTTTCGGCGGGGGTAAAGCCGCTGGAGGGGTTGCTCGGTTCGGCGATATCGGGGCTTGCCGGCAGTCTTGGCGGGGCGGCCGCTTTTGCCGATGGCGGCGTGCCGGGCAGGGTGACGCCGTTTGCCGCCGGCGGTGTCGTTTCGAGGCCTACCTATTTTCCGATGGATGGCCAGATGGGGCTGATGGGCGAGGCGGGATCGGAGGCGATCTTGCCGCTGAAGCGCGGCGCCGATGGTTCGCTCGGCGTGGCGTCCTCCGGTGGCGGCGGCGCGATGAATGTCGTCTTCAATGTGACGGCATCCGATGCGCAGGGTTTTCGAAAATCCGAGGGGCAGATTGCAGCGATGCTGACGCGCACTGTGGGGCGTGGGCGGCGGGGGCTTTGAGGGGGGCGATGCTCTTTCGTCGCCATGCCTATCACCCTGAGATCATGTGGGCGTGCGAACGAAGGGGCGTTTAACTCAGCCAGGGAGACAGAGCCGCAAGCAAAAGCAGAACGCATGCAGCCCATTGAATATATTGGACGGTCTTGAGGCGCCGAGTGAATGCTCCGTGATATGCAACATTAACCCCCGCTACAAGGCTCACTATCGCCAGCGGCATGCCGAACATCATGTAGGCCATTTCTGGATAGGTTTCATCTGGACGTCCCATTGCCTGCCAAGCAAGCGGAGTGACCGCGAGAACTGCCATCACCAGAACGCATACCACACCAGAGAACAGCCCAACGTAACGCGCCAACTACAAACTCCCGGTCGATGAGACGAGACTACCAGCGTCTCTAAAGATGCAAATCTACGTCAAGTTCTCCTTGTATGGGGAAATTTATACGGCCGAAAGAAGTTGTCCAGCATGACGTGTTGGCAGAGTTAACCTGCCCGGCACACCAAGTAATTGTGATTGCGATTGTAGATTCGTTCGGGCATCGCGCCTTACTTCCATAGTCCAAAACCAAGCCATTCCCTTCTGTTATCCTCCAGGCCCTCGTCCTCCGTATCTTCTTCGTCGTCAGGCCATGGATCGGTTGGATCGTCCGGCTCGGGCTCTCTCCGATGCGGTGGAACGGGAATGAACGGTTCGTTGCCGGGATTAACTGGAAGCGTCATGGCGAATCCTCCTGTTTCGGAAGATTCAACGCAAATCCGTTTGGCAGGTTCCCCGGCTCGACCGAGATTTTTTGATCCCAAATTGCTTATCACGCAGAAAAGATC